>NZ_JBEPBF010000056.1:21432-59099 GCF_040298985.1 Streptomyces sp. NPDC001093
GACGTCGGGGAACGGGCTGGTGGCCGGCACGGTGGCCCGGACACCGCGAGGACGTCCCGCACGGACGAGCGCAGGTCGGGGACGGTTCGCGGGCCGCTGGAGAAAACGGACGGACGGGACGCGCCGGAGCTAGCGTGGGGAGGCTGAGTGTGAGGGGACGGCCATGGAAGAGCACCACATCGGCCGGCACATACCGCCGCCGGAGACGAAGCCGTACGCCCGCCGGATGCCCAGGACGTCGGCGTGCGGCGGACAGGGGCCGCCGGGGCGCGCCGCGCGGTCCGGAGCATCGCCGCAGGCGCGCCAGCTGACCTCCCCCGCCGCCTGGATCCGCCGCCGGGTGTCCCGTCCCCGCGGCGGATCCGCCAAGCCGTTCCGCCGGCCCGCCGGCTGAGCCGCGGGCGGCGGACGTCCCGCTCCGTACCGGTTGTCCACGAGGGGGAGGCGATGAACGACGGCCGGACCACCGGCGTGTGCGCGGTGATCGACCCCGAGCGGGGCGCTCACGGCGCCCTCCGACTGCACGGGCCACTGGACGCCGCCTGCTTCCACCGGGCCCTGCACCGCATAGCCGAGAGCCGCCCGGACACCCGGCAGGCGGGGCCCCGGCTGCTGCGGCACGGCCCCGACCTGCACACCGTCGTACTCCCCGGCGAGGCCGGTGCGTCGGCGCCCTATCCCGTCGGTCTGCTCGCCGACCTGCTCACCGCCGCCCCCGACTCCGTCCTCGACGGCGGGCCAGGGGCCGGGTCCCCCGGGGGCGCGGGGGACCGGTCCTGCGGGACGCTGCCGCGCACCGAGCCGGTCACCGCCCTGCAGCAACAGCGGCTCGCCGACGCCCTGGCCCGACCCGACCAGCAGGTCGAGCAGATCGTCTGGCGCTGGTACGGCCCCCTCGACACCGGTCGTTTCGAGGCGGCCTGGCAGGCCGTCGGCGAGCGCGAGAGCGTGCTGCGCACCGGCTTCCTGTGGGACCCCCGGCCACGCGCCGTGGTCTTCGACCGCGGCCCCCTGGACGTCGTACGCCACCGTGACGGCACGGTGATCCGGCGCGCCGCGCTGCTCGCCCGCGAACGCGCCCGCGCCTTCGACCTGCGCCGCCCCGGGCCGCTGCGGGTGGCGCTGCTGGACAGCGGCCCCGCGGACGCGGCGGCGCCCTTCACCGACGTGCTCGTCACCTATCACCGTGCCCTGCTCGACAGCTGGAGCGTCCGGCTGCTGATGCGCGAGTGCTGTCGCGCCTACCTCGCCGACGGCGTGCTGCCCGGTGGCGAACGCCGTCCCGACCTGGGCGACTGCGCCCGCTGGCTCGGCGCCCAGGACCTCGCACCGGCCGGCGACTTCTGGCGCCGGCACGCGGCCCACAGGGCCCTCGGACCCGCCCACCGGACGACCGCTCCCGTGCCCGCCCGCCCCACCGCCGCCGCCGGTCTGGCCGGCAGCGGTGGCACCGGCGTGCACCGCAGCGCGCTGTCCCCGGCCGAGAGCACGGACCTGGCCCGGTGGGCGGCCCACTGGGGCGTCGCGGACAGCAGCGTGCTCCAGGCGGTGTGGGCGATGCTGCAGTACCGCGCGTCCGGCGCCGCCCCCGGGCCCGCCGTCGTCGGCTTCGGCCTGGACTTCCCGGGGCGCGGACTGCTCCTGGAGGGCATCGAGGGCGTGCCCGGCCCCTTCGAGAACGCGCTGCCCGTCACGGTCGCCGTCGACGCGGCGCTCGCCCTGCCCGGGCTGCTGCGCGAACTGCGCGACCGGGCCATGGACATGGCCGCGTACGAATGGGTCGCGGACGGGGCACTGGACCCCGGCACCGGCCGCGGCACCGCGTCCCGGGCCGGCGGCCTGCTCGCCTTCGACTGCGGTCCGCGCCCCGAGGAGACGTACGGCGACGCGCTCGCCGCGCACGGAATCCGCCTCGAGGAGCAGGAGACCGCCGGATCGCCCGCCGGGTACGCCCTGCGGCTGCGCGCCGGCCACGACACGCGACGCGCTCTCGTGGTCACCTGTGTGTACGACCGTGACCTCGTCGACGGTGGAACCGCCCGCACGCTGCTGGCGCACACCGTCCGGCTGCTGCGCCTGCTCCCCGGCGCCGCGACCGGGACCACCACCGTCGGCGACACGCTGGCCTGGCTGCCGGACGACACGACACCCCCCGTGCCGGAGGGCTCCCTCGCCCGGGACGGGGCGCCACTGGTGTCGCTGCGCGGCGCGTCGGCGCCCGCCGCGGCGACCGTGTGCCTCGTCGACGTGCCGGGCGCGCCGCGCACGGGCCACTGGGAGCTGGTACGGCACTACCGCGGGCCGGAGGCGCTGACCGCGCTCCGGCTCGTCAGCGGCGAGGACACCGCCACGGCTGGTGCCCTGGGCAGGCTCGCCCGCTCGCGCGGCCGGCTGGTCCTCGGCGGATACTCCGGCGCCGGCGCCCTCGCGTGCGAACTGGCGCGGCACGTCACCGGGCCCGGGGTCCGCCCGCCCCTGGTGGTGGTCGGCGGCACCTGCGACGACCCCGACGGGCCCCGGGGCCTGGCGAGGGCCCTGCAGGAGGCGAGCGCGTCACCGGCCTGTGACTGACGGGCCGGGCCTGCGGCCGGGTCGGAATCGGTGGTGCCGGGAACGTGAGATCGGGTGCGCAGGATTCGGGCGCGCACCCTACGCCGGCCGGGACTCAGGCGCTGTGCGTGGCGCGGCCGTTCACGGTCGTGCGGTGGCGGGTGAAGGCGCGTACGGCGGCCCAGGTCGCCGATGCCGCCCCGGCCGGTGAGAACGCCGTGGCGAGCGAGGCCATGAGGAGGGTGTCCGAGGCGTCGAGGGCCTGTACGGGGGACTGCGCGGGGGCGGGGACCGGCACGGGGGAGACCGGGCGGGGGTGGTGCTGGGTCGGGGTATGCATCATGATCACCTCTACGGCCAGTCGATGTCGTCGTCGGAGGGCGCGCCGCGCGTCGGTCCCGGTCGGCCGGTGCGGCCCTCGCGGGCAGCATGGCGGGCAGGAACCGACTGCTTCATGTACGACTCCCGTGGACACGGACGGGAACAGCTCCCGTGACAGAGGACGGGCTGGTGCGCAGGCACCGCCGCTGACGCTCGAGATGCTGCCCGTATCCGGTAAAGACCCGCTCGAGGAACGCATGAGAGCCTCGTGAGGTTCGCACGAGGGCCAAGGCACGGCGCCTGGCAAAACATTGCCCGGCTGTTGCCCGTCCCCCTACGCTCGTTGCGGCTTTCGGTGGCTCGCCCGTCCCGCCCCACGGCCACCCCACTCGTTCGTCCCCAGGGAATGGTCACATGCTGCAACAGCCCGCGTTCGGCAGCCGTCTGAGGAAACTGCGCCAGGCCCGCGGGCTGTCCCAGACAGCGCTCGCGGGAGACGGCATGTCCACGGGATATCTCTCCCGGCTGGAGTCCGGCGCCCGCCAGCCCACCGAGCGGGCCGTCGCCTACCTCGCCGAACGGCTCGGCCTGGAGGTGGCGGACTTCGAGGAGCCCGCGGGCGGTTCGCTCGCCAACGCGCTGTCGCTGGTCGCCTCCACCGGCTCCGGCGCGGCGCTGGAGACGCTCCGCGAGGCCCTGGCCGCCGAGGGACACGAGGCGCCGGTGCTGCGCTGGCAGGCGCTGTGGCAACTGGCCCGGCAGCGGCGGCTCCAGGGCGACCACGCCGGCGAACGGGAGTACCTGGAGGAGCTGGTGCAGCTCGGCGACGCGGTCGGGCTGACCGCGCTGCGGGTGCGCGGGCTGACCCGGCTCGCCCGCTGCCTGCGTTCGCTCGGTGACATCAACGAGGCCATCGACGCCGCGATGACCGCCCACCATCTCGCCCGCGAGGACCATCTGGACGTGGAGGACCGTGCCGCGGTGCTGCTGGCCCTGGTCTCGGTGGAGGGCGAGGCCGGCCGGACGCCGGACGCGCGAGCCCACGTCGACGAGCTGGTCGAGCTGGTCGCGGGCCGGTCGGACGCGCTGTGGGCGGAGGCCATGTGGACCGCGGCGGCGGTGCGTGTCCGGCAGGGCGACCACGCCGCGGCCCAGGGCTACCTGGAGGAGGCGCTGGAGAAGTTCGCCAGCGGGGAGGACCTGGTGCTGTGGCTCAGGCTCAGGCTCACGGCCGGCCGGCTGCACCTGGAGAAGCTGCCGCCGGACCCCGAGGCCGCCGAGCGGTGCCTCACGGCCGCCGAGTCGGCGCTCGCGTTCGTCGGCACACCGGGACTGCGCCAGCAGCTGACCGCGCTCAAGGCCGACCTCGCCTTCGTCACCGCCCGGTACGACGACGCCCGCGTCCTGCTCGGCGAACTCGCCCTGGCGGAGCCCCGGATGACCTACCGGGAGCGGGTACAGATGGACATCCTGCGCCACCAGCTGCTCATCCGCTCCGGCGACGACAGCGGTATCCAGGGCCTGCGGGCCCTCGCCGAGCAGGCCCAGGCCGATGCCAACATCGACCTGGCCGCGCAGATCTGGCGCATCCTCGCGGAGTCCCTGGCCCAGTCGGCCACGGAACGCGGCTCGACGGCGGTGTGATCCGCCGTTCGCCGGCGCACGGCGAGGCCGTGAGACCCGTGGTCCGGTGCTCGGCCGGCGGATGCCGGTGGTCCGGCGGTCGGCGGACAGGCCCTGGTCCGAGCCGCTCGGCAGTGGACCGCTGCTCGTGGGGCCGGACCGGTCGGCGGGGTCGGCGCTCAGTGGTGCTTGCCACTCGCCGGGTGCGCGGAACGTTCGGCGCGCGGTGTCCGGGGAGGCTGTGGGTCCGGGGTTTGGTGGTGGGCCGGCGGATGCCTGTGGCCTGGTGGTCGGCGGATGGGCCGTGGTCCGGGCTGCTGGGCTGCGGGCCGCTGCTTGCGGGGTCGGGACGGTCGGTGAGGGTCCGGTCGGGGGTGGTCGCGGGTTTCGGGGCGGGGGCGCTCGCAGGCGGCCCCGTGCTGTCCGGCGGGGCGGTCAGCGGGTTGCCGGCTCCGGTGCCGGTGACGTCGGGAGGGTCGGTGCCGGACCCGTCGTCAACGACCTCACCTGGCGGCTGCACAGTGCCGCCGCCGTCACCAGGGCCACCAGCGTCGCACCGGCCAGCAGGGTGGTGTGGATGCCGAGGTGGCCCGCCAGGGGCCCCGCGGCCATCTCGCCCAGGGGCAGGGCCACGAAGGAGCCGAGCGCGTCGTAGGCGTAGACGCGGGCCAGCCGGTCGGCGGGGATGTTCTCCTGCAGGGAGACGTCCCAGGCGACCCCGAACTGTTCCAGGGCCAGCCCGTTGGCGAACATCGCGACCGTCAGCAGCAGGGCGCCCGGTGCCTCGGCCAGCACGACCAGCGGGACCGCCTCGACCGCAACCAGGGCGACGCCGAGCAGCAGGGCACGCCGGATGCGGGAGCGGGCCGCGAGGATTCCGCCGGCCACGGCACCCGCCATCTGCGCGGCCAGCACGGTGCCCCACGCCCCGCGGCCGAAGGTGTCGTCGGCGACGACCGGGCCGAGCACCTGCACGCCGCCCGCGACCACCGCGTTGACCACCATGAACTGCAGGACCACGATCCACACCCACGCGCGCGAGGTGAACTCCCGCCAGCCTTCGCGCAGTTCCTGCAGGGGGCGCGTCGGGCCGGCGGCTCCGGTCTCCTTCGCGGGCGTGGCGTTCACGCCGAGGAAGCACAGAGCCGCGCCGCAGAACGCCACCGCGTTGCCCGCGAGCCCCCAGCCGGGTCCGAACACCGCGGCCACCACGCCGGCCAGCGAGGAACCGGCGATCGCGCCGAGGTTGGTGCCCATCCGCATCACGGCGTTGGCCGGCCGGATCAGCCCGGTGGGCACCGTCTGCGGGGTGAGCGCGGCGGACGCGGGCAGGGACAGTGCGGCGAGGGCCCCGTTGACGGCACTCAGCACAACCAGCAGCGGGATCGACGCCGCGTGCAGCAGTACGCTCGCGGCGATCGCGGCCTGGACACCGGCGGCGGCCAGCGCCGAGCCCTGGAGCACCAGCGTGCGCCGCACCCGGTCGGCGACCACCCCGCCGATCAGCAGCAGCGCCACGTTGGCGAGCGAGCGCGCGCCGACCACCAGGCCCAGGTCCGTGGTGGACCCGGTCGTGTCCAGGACGGCGAAGGCGAGGGCCACCGGAGCCATGGCGTTGGCGAAGTACACCAGGAGCCGGCCGGCCGCCAGCCGCCGGAAGGGGCGGTGCGCGAGCGGCGCCCACGAACTGCCCCGAGCCGGGTCCCCGGCCGCCGTCTGCGTCATCGTCGTCCTTCCTCCGGATGCAGCGTGAAGTGCACCCGGGACACGGAGATGCCCAGGTCCTGTACGGCGTACGGGCAGAAGTAGTAGGCCTGCGGGGTCGCCTCGCGGGACGGTGTGATCGTGAACTCGGCGTGCACCCGCTCGCCGGCCCGCTCCGCCCGCACCCGGCGCAGCACCGGGCCGACCTTCGCGTCGAGGTACACCGGCAGCACGATGCCCAGGTTCACCGTCCCGGCGCGGCGCGCCTCGGCCTCGACCACCACGTGGAGGGTACCGCCGGCCGTCACCCGCTCCGCCGCCTTCACCGTCAACTCGGCTGAATCGGCGAGGGAGTTGGCGACATCGCCGCAGCGCGGGCAGACCACCTGCACCGTGTCGGTGACCACCGGCACCCGGCCGCGCCGCCGGTAGGCGACGAGCGGGCGGCCGCAGGCGCACGGGGTGTCCAGGGCGGCGGGCTCCTCGGCCACGCTGCGTTCGCCGAAGTAGGTGGGGAACTGCAGGACCGGGTCGTCGTGGTGCCTGGCGAAGCGCTGGGCGAGGGCCAGGTCCAGGGAGGTGGTCTCCCTGGCGACGGCGGCGAGCGCCTCCTCGGCCTCCGGCGACTTCACCACCGTACGCACCACGTCGTGCAGCAGGGTGTCCGACAGTGCCCGCAGCCGGGGCCGCAGCGGATGGTCCGGGCCGAGCAGACCGCTGTCCAGCAGGCCGGACAGCCGGGCGCCGAGGGTGTGCAGGGGCAGCGGTTCCGCGGTCGGCTCCGGTGTCGCGTCCGCGTCCGGTCCGGGCTCCGCCCCGGAGGACCGCAGGCCCGCCTGTACGAACGCCGGGTACGGATTGATGTCCCGCAGACGCTCGTTGACCGCTTCGACGGTGCCGTCCGCGAGCCAGGCCAGGTTCTCCGGGCGCTGGCCGTCGCAGGCGGTGAGGGTGGCCACCACCGTCTGCGCCGGGCCGTCCAGGGCGTTCAGCAGGATCAGGTACTTCGGGTCGTACATGGCGTGCCCGGCGAGGGCGCCGCTGAAGCAGTTGGCCAGGACCAGTTCGGCCGTCCGGATCGCGCGGGCCGGGATCAGCTTGTCCATGGGCTTGGTGCAGCCCAGGCCGTAGGCGCACTTGGGGCCGGGGGCGCCGGGCAGGGCCGGGACCGGGCTCGCCCCGCACAGGGTGAACAGGCCCAGGTTCAGCTGGTCGTCCTTGCCGTTGCCGTGGAACAGCACCCGGCGCCACACCCGGCCCAGCGCCAGCTCCTTGACGTCGACGCGGCGCACGTCCTCCGCGCCGCACCACACGTCCGCGCCCGGCACCGGTGCCGCCGCGTCCAGCTCGGAGACGACGCCCACCGCGGCGCCCGGGGCGGCCCGGGCGTACTGCTTGGCCACCACCCAGCTGAGGCTGTGCACGTCCCGGCCGGTCAGCAGGAACAGCGGCCTCGACGAGCGGTACGCGGCCTCGACGAGCGGTTGCAGCTCGTCGCCACGCAGGTGGCCGTAGGTGCCGGCGAGCAGCACGGAGCCGTCCTCGGGCAGCGCCGCCGGGTCGGTCACCCAGTGGCGGGCCAGAGGGGTGAGCAGGGCGCGCAGCGCCCCGGGCAGCTCGTCGGCGCCGAACAGGACGCCGGTGTCCGCGGCTTCGGGGCTGCGCCGGCCGGCGTAGACCTGTTCGGCGAGCGCGATGCCGTCCAGCAGGTCGGTACGGCCGCCGGTCCACACCGGCAGCGGACCGTCGCCGGCCGCGCCCGCCGCCACGGCCCCGGCGTAGTCGTCGAGTGCGCCGTACGGGACGAACAGCGGCCCTGCCGCCGGGGCGTTCACGACTCGTCCACCTTCAGCTCGAAGTGGCGCAGCACGGCGTGCATCCGCTCCTCCACCTCGTCGGCGGTGGCACCCTCGACGTGCACATAGCCGGTGGAGGCGTGCGAGGCGCGCGGCGGGTCGAGGACGTCGCCCGGCGCGGCGGTCAGCCGGGCGCCGATCACGCCGGGCAGCCGCAGCAGTTCCTCCTCGGAGGTGATGTGGACGACGCGGCCGGGTGCGGTCGGCAGCAGCAGGTCGCCGACGGCACGGTCGAGGGTGTACTCGGGCACCGGCACCCGGTCGACGTAGGTGTCGAGGATGACGTGCAGGAAGTCGAAGCCGTAGGCGAGGCCGTGGTTCATCGGCACCTCGCAGCCGCTGAGCCGGGCCGCGACCTCGCTCATCACGAACTCGCCGTCGTCGGTGAGGAAGAACTCGCCGTGCAGGTAGCCGTAGGGAATGCCGAGGCCGTCGGTGAGCCGCTGCGCCAGCGCGCGGGCGTCGACCGGGATCTCCTCGCCGGGCGCGTAGGTGATGTTGGCGTTGATCTTGCCGTCCAGGACCTCCAGGATCGGCACCGGGTTCTTCGACAGGTAGGCGTCCAGGACCACCCCGCGGGCGACGACCGCGCACAGCTGGAACTCCCGGCCCCGGATGTACTCCTCGGCCATCCAGTCGAGGCCCGGGTCGAGCGGTGGTACGTCCGCGAGGTCCTGCGGGGAGTCGAGGCGGTAGGTGCCGATGCAGGAGTCGGAGTCGACGGGCTTGAGGATCACCGGCCAGCCGTGTTCGTCGCCGAACGCGACGACGTCCTCCAGGGCGTGCACGGGGCGGTAGGCGGCGTGCGGGATGCCGAGTTCGGCGTACCGGTCCTTCATCGTCATCTTGTTGCGCACCCAGCCCACCTGTTCCTCGCTCAGGTGCGGCAGGTCCACCAGGGCGGCGAAGCGCTGGGCGGTGGCCTGCAGCGCCTCGTTGGGGTTGCAGAAGTGGGTGGGCCGGGGCAGCCCCTTGGTGCCCTTCATCCAGCGCAGGTAGCGGGCGGCCTCGTCCTGCAGGGACGCGGAGGTGTCCAGGGTGAACGTCGGCACGTGCGCGGTACGGGCGATGTAGTCCTCGGTCAGCTGGACGGTGTCGAAGCGCAGCAGGACGACGTCGACGTCGTCGCGGGCGAGGACGTGGTCGGTGAAGGTGGCCCGGCGGCTCTCGACGAGCAGGACGGCGGGGCGGGCGGTGGGGGTGCCGGTGGTGTGCATGGTCGTCTCCAAGTCTGCTGGGGCGCGCGGGAGTTCAGCCGATGACCCGGGTGGAGCCGTCGAGTCGGCCGGGGCGGGTGCGGCGCAGGTCGCGGACGAGGTTGACCCGCTTCAGCCAGCGGTCGCCGCCGTCGAACCCGGCGCGGAAGGAGCGCCGGCCGTGCACCACGTTGCGGTTGTCGACGAAGCAGATCCCGCCGGTGGGAACGACCACGTCGGTGAGGTTGGCATCGAGGTGGGCGATGATGTGGGCGAGGGCCTCGGCGGCCTCCGGATCGCCGTCCTGGGCGCGGAAGAAGTCCCGGTCGACACGGAGCACCGGCTGGTCCGGATGGCCCTCCAGGACGGGCACCGGCTCCGGGACGAAGGCCCCCTCGGCGAACTCGTGCGCGGAGTCCGGCAGGGCCACGAAACGCGGCTGTGACAGCACCGCGCGGATCCGGGCGGGCAGCCGGTGCACGTCGACGTGGGCGACGGTCGTCGGCACCCCGCTCTCGTTGCGCAACGCGAACAGACCCACCCAGTCCGCCCGGTACGGCGAGAACGCGTCCTCGGTGTGCCAGGCCAGCTCCAGTTCGCTGGAGGCGGAGATCAGGCTCTTCTCGAAGCCCTTGCTCGGCAGGATGTCGGTCACCAGCCGGCCGTCCTGCTGGGTGGCCCAGCCGGTGACATCGCCCAGCAGGGCCGCGTACAGCACGAGCAGGAAGCCGTGGACCTGGCTCGCGTCGGTGTTCGCCTCCCGCCAGT
Source organism: Streptomyces sp. NPDC001093 (assembly GCF_040298985.1). Classification (NCBI taxonomy): domain Bacteria; kingdom Bacillati; phylum Actinomycetota; class Actinomycetes; order Kitasatosporales; family Streptomycetaceae; genus Streptomyces; species Streptomyces sp. NPDC001093. The sequence continues at coordinate 31,451 of NZ_JBEPBF010000056.1, forward strand.
GCCGGGGGGTGGCGCCGAGCGCCGCCTGGTCGACCAGGTTGCCGCAGACCAGGGTGACATGGGTGGTCTCGTCGCGCCGCGCCGAGTTCAGGTGGCGGCGCACGGTCAGCGGCAGCTCGTGCGCGAGCACGGGCGCCTCGTCCAGGAACCGCGGGTCGTCCGCCGCCTTGTACGACTCCAGGCAGGCCGCGGCCAGCGCGTGCGCGGCGCGGGCCTCGCGGGGGGTGAGGTCGAGGACGTGGTGGCGGTCGTCGGTGGCGGTCATGGGATCCTCCGGGAAAGCGCGTCGTCGGTGGCTGCGGGGGTGCTCGCGGGAACGGTCGCCGGGCCGGCCGCCGACCTAGAACGGGTCGCCGAGCTGCTCGTTGATGTGATCGAGACACAGCTCGTAGATGTCCTCGGCGTGGGTCTCGTACCAGCCCTCGGGGACGAAGGCCGTCGCGGGCCACAGGGCGCGGTGCCCGGTCGCGTCGGCGAGTACGACGAAGGTGGCGAACTCGTCGGCGAACGGGTCGTCGGCGGCCGGGCCGTCCAGCACCCGCAGGTTGCCGTCCTCGTCCAGGCGCGCGGCGCGGCCGGTGCGCCACATGCGGGCGGTGCTGCCGTCCCGGCCGCCGAACGGGTCGGGCAGGAACCGTTCACCGCTGGCCCCGGGAGCCCCGGCGTAGCCCTGGGCGACGCCCGCGCCCGCGATGTACAGGGACCCGGTCTCGCCCGGGGCCACCGGCCGCAGCAGCGGGTCGAGGAGGTAGGCGCGGTATCCGGGGGCGGGCCGGGCCGCGGCGCCGGGCACCCGCTCCACGACGAGCCTGCCCTCGGCCCAGCCACCGCTGACGGTCAGCGCGGCGCCCTCGGTCCGGGCCAGCGCCATCAGCGCGCACAGCACGTCGTCGGCGCCGCCCAGCACCACCCGGGCCCCCCGCTGCCGCAGCCAGCCCAGCACCTCGTGCGGCACGTCCTGGCTCAGCGAGCCGTCCGGCACGTGCACGCGGGCGCCGCAGGCCAGGGCGCTCAGCAGCCCGATCGCCGCGTCCCCGTCCGGGTAGCCGTGCACCAGCCAGGCCGCGTCGGCGGGTGCGGCCAGCGTCGCCGCGGCGACCGCCTCGCTGCCCACCGCGACCGTGCCGTCCTCGCCGGGCACCAGCAGCAGCGGGTCACCGGCGCGCAGCGGCCGGGTCCGGTCGGCGTCGGCCACCGGCCAGTGCCCGGCCGGCGGCAGCCGGTCGGCGGCACCGTCGCGGACCAGCCGGGCCGCGCCGGGCACGGCGGGCAGCAGCAGGTCGGCGGTCTCGTCGAGCAGCAGCACCGCCGGGCGCAGCGACTCGGCGAGGTCCAGCGACGGGTCGGCCGGCAGCAGCGCGGCACCGGTCTTCGCCACGGCGACCGCGGCCACCGCGAACCCGGCCGGCGAGGACAGGGCGGTGAGCACACAGGTGCCCGGGCCCGCCTTGTGCTCGATGAGCGCGTGCGCCAACAGGTCGGAACGGGCGTCGAGTTCGGCGTAGGTCAGGCCGGCCAGCGCGAGCGCCTCGGGGGCCCGCGCCACCTGGGCCGCGAACAGCGCGGCCACGTCCTGCTCCGCGAGCGGCACCTGCGCACCCGCCCACACCCCGCTCCCGGCGGCCTGGCCGGGCAGCAGCCGCAGCCGGCTGAGCGGGGTGGCAGGCGTGTCCAGGGCGGACCGCAGCAGGGCGGTGAGCTGGCCGGTGAGCGAGGCGGCGGCCGTCTCGCCGACCGTCTCGTGCCGGAAGACGGCGGTGACGGTGATGCCGGCCGGGACGCCGGTGGGGCTCTGCCGCTCCGTCAGCGTCAGCCCCAGGTCGGCGGCCGGGGCCGGCGGCGTGCAGTGCTCGGCCTGCACGGACAGCCCGGCCGCCTCGAACCGGGCCGCGCACTCCTGGAGCACGGTCAGCGCGACCCCGCCGGGCAGCGCCGCCAGCGCCGCCTCGCCGTCCCGGTAGGCCGCCAGGTCCCGCTCGCGGACCCGGCGCAGCAGCTCGGTGAAGGCCGGGTCGCCGGAGGTGTCCACCGACAGGGCCAGGACCCGGCCGAAGGGGCCGACCGCCTCGCGCAGCGCGGCGGTGTCCCGGGCCGGGACGGGCGCGGCCACGGTGACCCGGCCGGATGCGCCGAGCCGGGTCAGCAGTGCGGCGAGCGCGGCGTGCACCACCATGAACAGGGTGGTGCCGTGCTCGGCGGCGAACCGGGTGAGCCGGGCGTGCAGTTCCTCGTCCAGTTCCGCTTCCAGGGTGCCGTGGGAGGCGTCGCCGGCCTGCGGCGCGCTGCCCGGCAGCGGGGTGGGCGGCACGTCCCCGAAGAGGGCGCGGGGCGCCGCGTCCAGCCCGGCGGGGGAGCGGTGCGGGGTGTCACCGGTGGCCCGCGCTCCGTAGGCCCGGGCGAGTTCGGCGGCCAGCGGCAGGCGGGACCACGGGTCGACCGAGCCGGCGGGCAGGGCCAGTTCCAGCAGGTGGTCGTCGGCGGAGAGGGTGCGCAACCGGGTGCCGGCCGCGCCGAGCCGGGAGTTGCGCAGCGCCTCGTGGCGCCGGCCGAGGTCGACCAGGGCCGCCTCCAGGGCGCGGGAGTCCAGCGCGCCGCGCAGCCGCAGCGAGAACTCCGCGCTGTCGCCCGCCGTGGCGCCCGGCCCGGTCGCCACGGCGGCGCAGTCGCCGACGAGCGTGGCGAACGCGGCCGGGGTCGGCGCCTCGTACAGCGCCCGGCTGCCCGGGTCGGCGCCCAGCGTCTCGCGGGCCCTGGACAGCAGCCGGGCCGCCGCCAGCGAGTGGCCGCCGATGCGGAAGAAGTCGGAGTCCGCGTGCACCTTGTACCGGGGCAGGCCCACCACCTCGGCGAACAGATCACGGACGATCTCCTGGATCGGTGTGCCGGGCTGGGTGCCGGGACCCTCGGCGGTGATGGCCGGCGCGGGCAGGGCCTTGCGGTCGATCTTGCCGTTGGCGTTCAGCGGCAGGGCGTCCATGGTCGTCAGCGCGGAGGGGATCATGTAGTCCGGCAGCCGTTCCTGGAGGTGGGTGCGCAGGGCGACTTCCAGGTCGCCGGTGCGGTCGAAGGCGGTCGGGGTGTTGGCACAGCTCACGGCGTCGGCGACGGGGGCCGCGTACACACCGGTGAGCGGGCCGGCGGGGATCCGGTCGGGGTCGAGGAAGACCACGTCCAGGAGTTCGGGGCTTTCGCCCCAGGTGGGCAGGGCCCGGTAGCCGAGGCGTTCGGCGGCCTCGCACAGTGCCTCCGGGTCGGGTGCGGGCGCGTCCTGGGCGGCCAGGTCGATGCTCTCGCGCGGGTCGTAGAGGGAGTGCATGGCCGTGTACTCGTCGTGCACCCGGCGGTTGGGCACGCCGGCCAGGCGCAGCATCGCGGGCCGCTCGGCCGCCAGGCGGTGCTCCGCCTCGGCGGCACTGGAGATGTCCAGGCCCCAGCGGGCGACGGGCGCGGTGGCGAGGTCGGCGACCGGTTCGGCCGTGCAGAGCACCGCCTCGTAGCGGTAGCGGGTCAGCTCGTTGTGGTGCAGGCCCCGCTTGGCGCGTACGTCGACCGCGCGCACGGCGGGCAGGTCCCGGGCGAGGGTGTCGAACAGGGCGGGGGAGAGCAGCAGTTCGGTCTCCCCGGCGACCTGCTGGTCGATGGTGCGGCGCAGCGCCTCGCGGTCGCCCCGGGCGGCGCCGGGCCGGGCCAGCGCGATGCCGGTCTGGAAGCAGCGGGCGAGATCGAGGTTGCGCAGGTCACCGAGGAGCAGTGAGCCGCCCGGGGCGAGCAGCGGCAGGGCCCGCTCGACGACGGTGCGCAGGTAGGCGAGGCTCGGGAAGTACTGGATCACCGAGTTGACGACGATCGTGTCGAAGCGGCCGGCGGGCAGCCCGGTGGTGTCCTCGGCGCCCCGGCAGTCGAGCCGGACCTTGCCCTTCAGCACCGGGTCGGCCTCCACCTGGGCGCTGAGCGCGGCGACGACGGCGGGGGAGAAGTCGGTGGCCCAGTACTCCTGGACCTCCTCGTCGCGGGCGAGGTGGGCCATCAGCAGTCCGGTGCCCACGCCGATCTCCAGGACCCGGCGGCGCGGCAGCTCGCGGATCCGGTCGAGGGTGGCGTTCTGCCACTCCCGCATGTGCTCCAGCGGGATCGGCAGGGCGTCGTAACTGCTGTTCCAGCCGGTGAAGTTGTCGCCCAGCCCGGCGGCCGCCGCGTCGTCGTAGAGCGCCTCGTAGATCTCCTTCCACTCGGTGATCTGCGCGTCCTCCTCGGCCGCCGCGGCCGCGGCGGCCGGTACCACGTGCGCGACCAGGCGCTTGTCGCCGTCCTCGGTCTCGTGCAGGGACACCGCGGCGGCGGACACGGCCGGGTGGGCGGTCAGCACCGACTCGATCTCGCCGAGTTCGATGCGGAAACCGCGCAGCTTGATCTGGTTGTCCACCCGGCCGACGAACTCCAGCGCGCCGTCTTCGCCCACCCGCACCACGTCGCCGGTCCGGTACAGCACGCCACCCGTGCCGGTGAAGCGGTCCTCGACGAACCGCTGCGCGGTCAGCTCCGGGCGGTGCAGGTAGCCGCGGGCCACGCCCGGCCCGCCGAGCAGGAGTTCACCGGTGCCGCCCGGGGCGACCGGGGTGTCGTCGGCGTCCACGACCACGGCCGTGGTGGCGCCGATCGGCCGGCCGATCGGGATCGTACGGTCGCCCTCGGCGGGCTCGCTGACCTGGTGCCAGGTGGCGAACGTCGTCGTCTCGGTCGGCCCGTACACGTGCAGCAGCCGCTCGGGCGCACCGGCCGCGAACACCTCGCGCACCCGGCGTGGGTCGCAGGCCTCGCCGCCGAACAGGACGGTGCGCAGCGGCGCGAAGGCGGCCGGCCGTTCCCGGGCGATCAGGTTGAACAGGGCGGTCGTCAGGAAGATCACGGAGATGCCGTGGGCGCGGACCGCGTCCTGGAAGCGGCCCGGGTCGGTCACGGTGTCCTTGCCGAGGCCGACCAGCCGGGCGCCCGCGGTGAGCGTCGTCCACACCTCGAAGGTGACCGCGTCGAAGGCGGGATTGGCGGCCTGGGCCACCACGTCGGCGGGGGTCAGCCGCAGGTAGTCGGTGGACCGTACGAAGTCCAGCACCGCCCGGTGCGGTACGACGACGCCCTTGGGGGTGCCGGTGGTGCCGGAGGTGTAGCAGACGTAGACGGCATCGTCCGGGCCGGCCGTCCGCTCGGGCAGGGCGTCGGAGCGCCGGGCGATCTCGGGGGCCTCGGCGTCCAGGGCGACGACCACCGTGTCCAGGCCCGCGTAGTCCGCGGCGTCCGGCCCCTCGGTCAGCACCGCGGCGGCCGCGCTGTCCCGCACGATCAGCCGGCGCCGCTCGGCCGGGTTGGCGGGGTCGACCGGCACGTAGGCGGCGCCGGCCCGCACGATCCCGAGGAACGCGGTGACCATCTCCGGACCCGGCCGCAGCGATGTCAGCACACGGTCGCCGTGGCCGACACCGCGGGCGCGCAGATGAGCGGCGAGGCGGTTGGCCGCGCGGCTCAGCTCTCGATAGGTGAGGCGGCCGCCGCGGCCGTCGGCGTGCTCGGGGTAGTCGACCGCGATCGCGTCGGGCCGCTCGTGGACCTGCTGCTCGATGAGGCCGGAGATGGACATCAGTACCCGCTCCTTACGACAGCGCCTTCCGGCTTGGCAAAACCTTGCCTGAATACTGGCAACGGCATCTTGAAGCGGTGTCTCGGAACGGTGGAGCGGCGATGGAACCGCAGGTGGCGCGGGTGGATTGTTGCCAAGCCGAGGGACGGGAGTTGCCAAGTCCGGCACGGGACGGACTGTCCCGGCATGCGAAAGCGGCTGTGCCGCGGAGGAAGGGGCCTCCGCGGCACAGCCGCTTCAGGGGAAGGGGACGGGACGGGACGTTCGAGGTGAGGGAGGGAGAACGGCCGGGGCGCCGGCGGTCAGCCGCGCACGGGTGCGGTCCCGGCCGGCTGCGCGGACAGGTCCGCCCGGCCGGAGACGCCCAGCTTCCGGTAGACGCGGGTCAGATGCTGCTCGACCGTGCTGACCGTCACCCCGAGCCGGGCCGCGATGCCACGGTTGGTCAGCCCCTCCGCCGCCAGCGCCGCCACCCGCCGCTCGGCATCGGTCAGCGGCACGTCCCCGGCGGTGAGCACGGTGGCCGGACGGCCCGACCCGGGCAACAGCTCCTCGCGCAGACCCACCGCACCCATCTGCTGGGCCAGGTTCCACGCGGCCCGCAGGGTGGCGGCCCCCTGCGAGGGGCGGTCGTCGGCGTGCAGGGCGTGCCCGAGGTCCGCCAGGGAGCGGGCGGTCTCCAGCCGGTCGCCGGAGCGCCGCAGCAGCTCGACGGACTCGCGCAGCAGGGCGGTGCGCGGACCGGGGCCGCCCGTCGCGGCCAGCAGACGCAGCGAGGTGCCCCGCACCCACGGGTACGTCGCGCCGGGCAGGGCGAGCTGCTCCTCGGCCAGCGTCCGGGCCCGCCCGAGCCGGCCCATCCGCAGCAGCGCCTGCGCGGCGTCCGTGCGCCAGGGCAGCAGGGCCGGCCGGTCCGCCTGCCAGGACTGCAGCACACGGCCCGCCTTGCGGAAGTCGGCGAGCGCGAGGTGCGGCTGCCCCAGGGACAACTGGTGCAGTCCGCGGGCCCGCAGGTAGCGCAGGCCGTACAGGCTCGTCAGCGCCTGACGGGTCACCGGGTACCGGACGTGCCGGGCCGCCTCGTCGTGGCGGCCGAGCGCGCCGCAGGCCTGGACCAGCACGGCGGCCGGACCGTAGTGGAAGGTTCCGCCGCCGGTCGTCGGCAGCGCGTCGAGCGCCGCCGTCGCGTGCTCATGGGCACCGGACGCGTCGCCCACCCGCAGCAGAGCCTCCGCGTGCAGATCCGCGCAGACGGCGCGCCAGCCGGGCGCGCCGCTGCTCTCCGCCTGGGTGAGCAGCTGTCGGCTCGCGAAGACCGCGCGCTCGGGCCGGTCCGAGTACAGCAGTGTGCGTACGGCGTTGACGAGCGGTGCGAAGGCGGCGTCCGCCAACGGCACCGTCCGCAGCAGCGTCTCGCAGTCACCGGCGCGGGTGTCGAGCAGCGCGCCGAGGAGCGAGCCCGGGGTACGGCCGCCCTTCCCACCGGGGCCTGCCGTCCCGCCCAGCAGGGCGGCCGCCTCGGGGACCCGGCCCTGGGCGAGCAGCATCGCGGCGGGTTCCGCGGGGTCCCAGCCGGCCGGCCGCGCCGAACGGGGCCCCGTGACCAGCGCGGTCAGCCGCTGCTCCGCCGTCTCCGGATGCCGGCGCGCGGCCAGCCGCGCGAACCGCAGCGCGACACCGGCACGCTCGGCCTCGTCGGGGCAGACGTGATGCGCGAGCACGAGGAGACGCTCGGCGTCCTCGAGGGCGTGGTACGCGCCGGGCACTGCGGCGACCTGGGGACGGCCGGCGGCGGGGTGGGCGAGGCGGGTGGCCCGGGGAGGGGTGTGGGTGGTGCGAGGCGTGTGCGGGAGGTCCGGGCGGGGTGGTGCCAGCAGGTCCTCCGCCGTCCGGACGAGCAGGGCGAAGTCCTCGGGGACCACGGGGACGCGGATGCCGTCCGACAGCGGGGCGAGCAGGTGGTCCGCCACCACCCCGGCCGGGGCACCCGCCGCGCCGAGCGCCCGTGCGGCCCCCCGGTGCAGGTCCGCGCGGGCGCGCGGGGACGTCTCGGCGAGCACGGCGGCGGCGACGGACGGGTGCCGGAAGCGGAGGCCGTCGAGCACTCCGCAGGCGCGCAGGGCGGCCAGCGCGCCGCTGGTGTCCTGGGGCCGTGGCGGGCCATCGGCGCCGAGGAGGTCCAGCATGCGGGTGACCAGGGGCTCGGTGGCGCGGTCGGCCAGTGTCGCCACCGCGCGGGCGACCGCCTGCCCTCCCGGTCCGCTGCGGTGCACGCAGGCGAGGACGGCGTCGGCGAACGGGCCCTCGGGTGCCGGCTCCGCGGGCCGTACGGCGGCGTCGGCGGCGTGGGCGGCGTCCTCCTGGAGCAGGGCGCGCAGCAGCAGCGGGTTTCCGCCGGTGATGGAGTGCAGTTCGCCGGGAGTACGGCCCGGACGGCCCGGGGCCGGCCACTGCTGGGGCGGTGTCGCGGCGGCCTGTGCCGTCTCCTGCGGGGTGAGCAGGCCGAGCCGGATACGGCGGACGTGCGGCTGCCGGAGCAACTCCGGTGTGAACAGCGGCTCCTGAGCATGGTCGGTGGAGGCGGACACGGTGGCCACCACCAGCACCGGGGCCGGGCGGACGTGCCGTATGAGATGGCGCAGGTGGTGCAGGGACTGCGAGTCGGTGTGCTGGACGTCGTCCAGGCACAGCACCACCGGCCCGTCGAGGGCGAGGTCGCACAGCTCCGCGCAGAACGCCCGCATCGCCTCCCCGGAGGGCACGGCGTCGTCGGCTTCGGTGCGGGCGAGTGCGAACACCGGTGCACTGCACACCAGTTGGCGCAGCACACCGAGGGGCACCCGGCGTTCCTGCTCGGTGGCGGCGGCGGTGAGGACCAGTGCTCCGGCGGCTGCGGCCCGTTCGGCCACGGCGTCCAGGAGATGGCTCTTGCCGCAGCCGGCCGCGCCCTCGATCAGTACCGCCCGGGAACGTCCCACCGCGCAGATGGTGAGGACCGCCTCGAGGGCTTTGGCCACCGATGCTCTTTCCGCCTCCGTCATGAACCCGCCCCTTCACCGCAGCCGCGCTGGTCCGGGCCAGCATCGAAGCCGCTCCTCTAACAGAGGTGGAGCGGGGACGGAGGTGACACCGCTCCGGGAACGCCGAAGCCCCCGCGGCGGCACGGTGGCCGGCGGGGGCGTCACGGGGCGGGCGCGGCGGCCCAGGCGCGCATCAGACGGAGGCGACCTTCGGCCAGTCGATGGAGGCGGGCTTGGCGGCGGCCGGGGCGACCGGCCAGTCGATGGAGGCGGGCTTGGCGGCGGCCGGGGCGACCGGCCAGTCGATCGAGGCGGGCTTGGCGGTGGCGGGGGCGATCGGCCAGTCGATGGACGCGGGCTTGGCGGTGGCGGTGGTGGCGGGGGCGACCGGCCAGTCGATGGACGCGGGCTTGGCGGCGGGGGCGATCGGCCAGTCGATGGACGCGGGCTTGGCGGTGGCGGGGGCGATCGGCCAGTCGATCGAGGCGGGCTTGGCGGTGGCGGTGGTGGCCGGCCGGCCGAGGTGGGCGCTGTCCGCGGTGGCGACACCGGCGGTGGTGAAGGCGGCGGCGGCGACGGTGGCGGCGATGGTGGCGATCCGGGCGATGCGGTTCATGGCGGGCTCCTCGGTGTCAATTCCGTGTTCGTTGCTTGGCAACCTCTTGCCAAGAAGGTTGGCAAGCAAATCTCGTGAATTGGTGGGGAATTGGTCGATTTCTGATCGAGGCGGCCACCAGAAACGCCCAAGGAGGGGGTTCCGCGGACCGGAGTTGCCAGATGAAAGTCGCCTTGAACTGCGAAAACGCTGCTTCTTGGCAGAATTCGAGATGCTCTGGCAACGCTTGGCAACTCCTAGTGGAGAGAGCCGGACACGGCCGAGCCTCTTGCCTGCCGGCCCTCAACTCGAGTCCCGCCGGAGCCGTTGTTGCCCGATGTTGCCAACTCCCCACTCTCGGAGGCAAGGTATTGCCAACTACTCGGCAACAAATTGCCTCAGCCACGGGGGGAGGCCCCGGAAGTGAACACGACGTCGCACGGTGACCGAAGGGTCCACCTGAACACGGCCGGTGTGGGCCGCATGTCCGCCGCCGTACGCGCGGTCCTCACCGAATGGACGTGCCACGAGGACCGGTTCGGGCCGTACGAGCTGGAGGAACGCCTGGAAGACGTCCTCCACGGAGAGATCCACGAGCGACTGGCCGCGCTGCTGGGCGCGCCGCTCGGCGACACCGTCCTGTGCACCGGCGCAGCCGACGCCTTCGCCGCCCTGCTGTCCCGGCTGCCGCTGGGTCCCGGCGACCGCGTCTGGACGACTCCCTACGAGTCGGCCGCCAACCTCACCACGCTCTTCGCCCTGCGCGACCGCACCCGCTGCCGGCTGGACGTCGTACCGCTGCGCCACGACGGCGACCTCGACCTGGAGTGGATGGCACAGCACATCGGCGACGACGTCGCCCTGGTCTGCGTTCCGTACGTCCCCTCGGGATGCGGCATCGTCAACCCCGTGGAGGACGTGGGACGCATCCTCGCCCCGCACCGGTGCCTGTACGCCGTCGACGCGTCGTACGCCGTCGGCCAGCTCCCCGTGGACGTCGCCCGCATCGGCTGCCAGCTGCTCACCGGGGACGGCTGGAGGTTCCTGCGCGGCCCGCAGTCGGCCGGATTCGCCTATGTGGCACCGCAGTTGCGGCAGGCCCTGGCGCCGAACGGCGGCGCGTCGCCGGCCGTGCCGGACGGCGCGCGCGTCGCCGCGCTGAACACGGCCCTGGCCGAGCACGCCACGGCTGCCCCGCACCAGGACCTCGGCCCCGTCCTGCGCGCCGCCGTGGAGCAGGTGCCCGGCACCGAACTGATCGACCCGGGGCGAACCCGGTCCGGCATCCTCACCTTCCGGCACGAGGAACTGCCGGCCGCGCTGCTCCGCCGCGGGCTCGCCGACCACGGGGTCGCCGTGTGGAAGACGGTCGCCCAGGAAACCCCGATGTACCTGCCCCGGCGCGGTGTCGTCACGGCCGTACGCGCATCCGTGCACCACGACAACACGGCCGAGGACATCGAGGTGTTCGCCGACGCCCTGCTGGATCTCGTCACCGAGGCACGGGGACGCCGGCCGGCTCCGGCGCCGCGCGCTCTGTCCGCCGTACCGGGCACGTCGGCCGGAGCACGCGCGGGCGGCGGCGCCCCGGCGGTCCGCGGAGTGCTGCCGCGTCAGCGCAGGGCCGGGCAGCGGCATCTGACACTGGTGTCCGGGGGGCCTCGGGACCCCATCCCGCTCGAGCCCGGGGCCTGAGCGGTCCGCAGCCGCGGCGGAGCATCCCTGGGGCACCGGTCGAACGACCGTGAATTAGGGGTGCTCCCGTATTCATGCCGGGGTCCGCACCGCCGGGAATAGGGGTCGGATCCCATTATGCTGGGGAATACCCGCCCACATACTGGGTCGCATGGCGAACCCCACTGTGCTCACGGAGCAAATTCCGCCGGTCGCCCGAGGAGCAGGGAGTGATTACTCCCGCCTGTCGCGCAGAATTTCCGAGGCGGGGCTGATGGAACGGTGCCCTCTCTACTACACCCTGCGATTCGGCGCAGTCGTCCTCGCACTGGCGGCCTGCTGTACGGCGTTCGCCGTACTGGGAGACAGCTGGCTGCAGCTCATCGTCGCGGCCGGCCTGGCCGCGGTCTTCGGACAACTGGGGCTCGCGGCCCACGACCTGGCGCACAAGCAGGTGTTCTCGCGGCGCCGCCCCACCGAGATCGGCGGGCTGATCGCCGCCAACGCGCTCCTCGGCATGAGCTACGGCTGGTGGATGAACAAACACACCCGCCACCACGCCAACCCCAACCACGAGGAGAAGGACCCCGACGTCGCACCCAACCTCATCGTGTGGTCGCGCCGGCAGGCGAGCGTGGCCCGGGGACTCCCGGCCTTCATCGGCCGGCACCAGGCGCTGCTCTTCTACCCGATGCTGACGCTGGAGGGATTCAACCTCTCCGTCGGCAGTTTCCGGGCTCTTTTCACCCCGTCGATGAAACGGCCCTTCCTCGAGGGAGGCCTGCTCGTCGCGCATTTCGCCGTCTACTTCGGCGCAGTCTTCACCGTGCTCTCGCCCGGCAAGGCGGTCGCCTTCGTCGCCGTGCACATGGGGCTGTTCGGCCTCTATCTCGGCTCGGTGTTCGCCCCCAACCACAAGGGCATGCAGATGGTCACCGACGGCCAGGAGCTGGACTTCCTGCGCCGCCAGGTGCTCACCTCGCGCAACGTGCGCGGCGGCGCCGTCATCGACGCGCTGATGGGCGGCCTCAACTACCAGATAGAGCACCACCTGTTCCCGAGCATGCCCACTCCCGCCCTGCGCAAGGCCCAGCGGATCACCGAGCAGTACTGCGCCGAACTGGGCATCCCCTACCACCAGACCGGACTGATCGCCTCCCACCGCGAGGCACTGCGGCACCTGCACAGCGCCGGCGAGCCCCTGCGCGCCGAGCGGCGCTGACTGGCTGACGAGGACAAGGCAGAACCCAGGCCACCGACGGGGGAAGGCGGATGGCCTGGGTTCTGCGGTTTCGGGGGACGGCCCGTGGCACGGGCCTCAGACGAGATGATTCTTGATCGCCGCCATCACCTCCGCTGCGCGGGAGTTGAGATAGAAGTGGCCGCCCGGGAAGACCCCCAGGGTGAACGCGCCCGAGGTGTGCTCGCTCCAGGCGCGCGCCTCGTCGAGCGTCACCTGGGGGTCCGCGTCGCCGGTGAGAGCGAAGACCGGGCAGCGCAGCTTCGGCCCCGGCGTGTACCGGTAGGTCTCGGCGGCCCGGTAGTCCGCCCGCACCGACGGCAGGATCATGCGCAGGATCTCGGGGTCTCCCAGCACCTGTGTGTCAGTGCCGCTGAGCCGCGTGATGTCCGCTATGAGACCGTCGTCGTCCAGCAGGTGCACCCGCTCGTCCCGGACGGTGGACGGCGCCCGGCGCCCCGAGGCGAACAGGCCGTGCAGCACCAGTCCTTCGGCCTCCAGCCGGCTCGCCAGCTCGAACGCCAGGGAAGCCCCCATGCTGTGACCGAAGAACGTGACGGGCCGGTCGAACCACGGGCGCACCTCGTCGACCAGCAGGTCGGCCAGCCGCGGGATGCTGTCGACGCACGGCTCGTGCCGCCGGTCCTGACGGCCCGGGTACTGGACCGCGAGCACGTCGACACCGGGCGACATGGCGCGGGAGACCGGGAAGTAGAAGGACGCCGATCCGCCCGCGTGCGGGAAGCAGACCAGCCGGTGCGGGGCCTCCGGCGCGGGGTGGAACCGCCGTATCGACGCCCCGGCCGCCGTTGCGGTTTCCGTGGTCACCTCAGGCCCCCAGTTCGGGCGAGATCACGTAGTCGGAGACGTCCGTGGTGTTCTCGGTGACCCGGCCGAGCGCCTCCTTGAGCGCGGTCGCCAGCCGCTCCCGCTTGGCCGTCTCGCGCGCCTCACGACGCTCCACGAACTCCGGCATCACCTCGGAGGCGAACAGCTCCAGTGACTCCATGATGTGCTCGTGCCGGTTCTTGCCGACCTGCACGGAGAAGATGACCTGGTCCACGCCGGCCTGTTCGTAGCGACGGATGACATCGGCGATCTGGTCGGGGGTGCCGATGCCCCGGCGCAGCGAGGTGATCTGCTCCAGCATCGCCTTGGCCTCGGGGGTGGGCTCCTCGCCGTCCGCCGGCCCGACCGGCTCGCGGGTCAGGCCCACGGCGGCACGGTTGTTCTGGAACTCCTGCCACACGTCGGTGACGGCCGGACGGTGCTGCCCGGTGATGTAGTAGTGCATCAGCGAGTACGAGAAGAAGTGCGCGCCGTCCAGACCGCGGTCGAGGGCGGTCTCCTCGTCCTGGTGGCACATGAACGGGAAGACGACCGAGAAGTTCGGGTTGACGGCCTTGCCCGCGGGGACGCACTCCTCGGACTCGAGGATGCCGTAGTAGGTGTCCACCCACTCCTTGGCCTCCTCGGGGGAGACGAAGGAGAAGGACAGCGCTCCCATGCCGTTGCGGGCCGCGGTCTCGATGGTGGTACGGGCGCTGCACGCCATCCACAGCGGCGGGTGCGGCTTCTGCTTGGGCTTGGGCAGGAGGTTGCGCGGCGGCACGTTCACCCACTGGCCCTCGAAGCCCCGGAACGGCGTCTCGGTCAGCAGCCGCGTGACGACCTCCAGGGACTCCTTCCACTGCTCCTTCTTGGTGTCCCGGTCGACCTCGAAAGCGCCCAGCTCCAACTGCGAACTTCCCGCGCCCGTACCGAAGTCGACACGTCCGCCGGAGAGCAGGTCGAGCGTGGCCAGACGCTCCGCGACCCGGATCGGGTGGTTCACCGCGGAGGGCAGGGACACGATGCCGTGGGCCAGCCGGATCCGCTGGGTGCGGGCGGCGGCCGTGGCGAGGAAGACCTCCGGTGCGGACGAGTGCGAGTACTCCTCCAGAAAGTGGTGCTCGGTGGCCCACGCGTAGTCGAAGCCCAGCCGGTCGGCCAGCTCGATCTGCTCCAGGGACTCGTTGTACAGCCGCTCCTCGCTGTCCTCCTCCCAGGGCCGGGGCAGCTGGTGGTGGTAGATGAGACCGAATCGCATGAGTTGTACTCCTTGATTGCTTGGCGCGCCGGCTGGTGCCGCCCCGGACGGGACGTTCAGGCCGCGGGACGGTGGAAAGCAGAGCGGTAGAACAGAAGAGGGGCGGCATCGGGTTCGGCGACCTCGACCGCGCGCACCCTGCCGACGACGATCCAGTGGTCCCCTCCGGGGTGCACCGCCTCGACGGTGCAGTCCGCCCAGGCCAGCGACCCGGACAGTACCGGCGAGCCGGTGCCCGGGCCCGGCGTCCAGGCGACGCCGGAGAACTTGTCGGAGCCACGGACCGCGAAGGAGCGGCACAGCGCCTCCTGGCCCGCGCTGAGGATGTTGGCGCAGAACGCGCCGGACGGCTCGATCCTCGGCCAGGTCGTGGAGGTGCGCGCGACCGAGAAGGTCACCAGCGGGGGATCGAGGGAGAGCGAGGCGAAGGACTGGCAGGTGAAGCCGACCGGTTCGTCCGCCGACGTTCCTCCGCGTGCCGTGGCGAGCGACGTGATGATGGTCAGCCCGCTGCAGAAGTGGCCCAGTACGCGGCGGAACTCGGCAGGATCGATCAGGCTCTGAAGGGTCGGTGGGGTCGCGGTGGCAGGCACGAGGTCTCCCGTCAGTGGGGCGCTTCTTCGAGGATCACGTGGGCGTTGGTGCCGCTGATGCCGAAAGAGGAGACACCGGCCCGGCGGGGACGTCCGGTTTCCGGCCAGGGCCTGGCCTCGGTGAGCAGCCGTACGAGTCCGGCGTCCCAGTCGACCCGCGGGGTCGGCTCGTCCACGTGCAGGGTCTTGGGCAGCGTCCCGTGGCGCATCGCGAGGATCATCTTGATGATGGACGCCACGCCGGCGGCCGCCTGGGTGTGGCCCAGGTTCGACTTCACCGAGCCCAGCCACAGCGGGCGGTCCTCGGGGCGGTCCTTGCCGTAGGTGGCCAGCAGCGCCTGGGCCTCGATCGGGTCGCCCAGCCTGGTGGCGGTTCCGTGTGCGTCGACCGCGTCCACGTCCGCGGTGGTGAGCCCCGCGTTTTGCAGCGCCTGCCGGATCACCCGCTGCTGCGCCGGCCCGTTCGGCACGGTCAGTCCGCTGGATGCCCCGTCCTGGTTGAGCGCCGACGCCCGTACGACGGCCAGGATCCGGCGGCCGTTGCGCCTGGCGTCGGACAGCCGCTCCAGCATGATCATGCCGGTTCCCTCACCCCAGCCGGTTCCGTCGGCGGCCGCCGCGAAGGACTTGCAGCGGCCGTCGGGAGACAGCCCGCGCTGTTTGGTGAAGTACTGGAACGTCTCCGGCGAGGCCATCACCGTCACCCCGCCGGCCAGCGCCAGCGAGCACTCCCCGGTGCGCAGCGCCTGAAGGGCCAGATGCGTCGCCACCAGCGAGGACGAACAGGCGGTGTCGACGGTGACCGCCGGGCCCTCCAGCCCCAGCGTGAAGGCGATGCGGCCGCTGATCAGACTGCCGCCCGTGCTGGCGCCCTCGTACTCGTGGTACATCAGCCCGGTGAACACTCCGGTCCTGCTGCCCGCCAGGGAGTGCGGGTCGATACGGGCGTTCTCGATCGTTTCCCACGCGGTCTCCAGCAGCAGTCGCTGCTGCGGATCCATCTCCAGGGCCTCGCGCGGCGAGATCCCGAACAACTCGGCGTCGAAGTCCGCCGCGTCGTGCAGGAAGGCCCCGTGCCGGGTGATGCTCTTGCCGGGGGCGCCGTGCTCGGGGTCGTAGAGACGGTCGACGTCCCACCCGCGGTCCGTGGGGAACGGGGTCACGCCGTCACGTTCCTCGATCAGCAACCGCCACAGGTCCTCGGGGGTCTCGGCGCCGCCGGCGAACCGGCAGGCCATGCCGACCACCGCTACGGGCTCGGCCGAGGCCTGCGCCAGCCGCTCGTTCTCCTGGCGCAGCCGCTCGTTGTCCATCAACGACGCCCGCAGCGCCTCGACGATCTCTTCCGTCTTCATGGCTGTTCCCGTCTCCGCCTCAGTCGGACTTCCTGGCCCCGAGGGCCGTACGGACCAGATCGCTGATGTCCATGTCCGCGATCGCGCTGTGGGTGGCGTCCGCGGCGTTCGCCCCGGTCGCCGGCTCCGGCTCGCTCTGCGGCGGCGCGAGCTCTTCCAGCAGGTACCGCGCCAGGACTTCGGGGTTCGGGTAGTCGAACATCATCGTGGCCGGGAGCCTGAGCCCGGTCTCGGCACCCAGCAGGTTGCGCAGCTCGATCGCGGCCAGCGAGTCCAGGCCGAGTTCGGTGAAGCCGCGGTTCATGTCGATCGCGTGCGGCTCGTCGTGACGCACCGCCGCAACCTGATTGCGTACGAGGTCCAGCACGATCCGCAGTTGCTCGTCCTCGGTCAGGCCCGCGAGCCGCTCCTCCAGGGACTCCTCCGACGCTGCCTCCGGGCCGGCCGTCGCCGGCGCGGCCGAGGCCGCTGCCCGAGCCGGGGTCCGGCCGGCGGTGACGAGCCCGCGGAGCGGCCCGGGAACCTGCTCGGCCGCGGCGAGCGCCGCGGTGTCCACCGGCAGTGGCACCAGTACCGTCTCGCCGGTGCCGAGCGCCGCGTCGAACAGCGCCAGCCCGTCCTGCGGCGTGATCGCCGGCGTGCCCAGCCGGCGCTGCCGCTCGAACACGGCCGTGTCCAGGACGGCTCCCATGCCGTCGCCCTCCCACAGGTGCCAGGCGAGCGAGGCTGCGGCGAGGCCGGCGGCCCGGCGGTGGTGGGCGAGCGCGTCGAGGAAGGTGTTGGCGGCCGCGTAGTTGGCCTGACCGCCGTTGTCCCAGAATCCGGTCGTCGAGGAGAACAGGACGAACGCGTCGAGGTCCAGGCCCAGTTCGAGGCTCAGCTCGTGCAGATTCCAGGCGGCGTCCGCCTTCGGCCGCAGCACCTTGTCGAACCGTTCCGGCGTCAGCGAGGCGATCAGCCCGTCGTCGACGATTCCCGCCGCGTGGACGATGCCGCGTACGGGGTGCGCGGGGTCGGTCGCGGTGATGAGCGCGGCGAGGGCGTCGCGGTCGGCGGCGTCGCAGGCGGCGAGGGTGACGGTGGCGCCGGCGGTGGTGAGTTCCTCGCGCAGTTCGGTGGCGCCGGGGGCGTCCGGTCCGCGGCGGCTGGTCAGGATCAGGTGGCGGACGCCGTGTGCGGTGACCAGGTGGCGGGCGACGAGGGCGCCGAGGCCGCCGGTGCCGCCGGTGATCAGCACGGTGGACTCCGCGTCCCACGGGCTCGCAGCCGTGCCGCCGGAGACCTTCGCCAGGCGCAGGACGCGGGCCTGACCATCCCGCAGGACCAGCTCCGGCTCGCCCGACGCCGCGGCCGCGGGCAGCGCCCGCGCGGACTCCGCCGTGTCGTCCAGGTCCACCAGGACCAGCCGGCCCGGGTGTTCCGCCTGTGCCGCACGCACCAGACCCCACACCGGAGCCTGGGCCACATCGGGACGCTCGCCCGCCGTCACGGCCATCGCGCCACGCGTGGCCACGACCAGCCGCGAGGTGGCGAACCGCTCGTCCGCCAGCCACCGATGTACCGCCGCCAGCACCCGGTGCACCGTGGCACGGGCGCCGGGTGCCCCCGGAGCGGCCGGCTCGACGGGCAGCAGCACCAGCTCCGGTACGTTCCCTGCCGCCGCCGAGACCGCCTCCAGTACCGGCAGCGCGTCGTAGGACGGCGCCGGGAGCGGAACGGGCGCCCAGGAGAACCTGTGCAGGCCGTCGGCCGACCGGCCGCCCGCCGTGCCGAGCTGCTCCGGCGAGACCGGCCGGGACACCAGCTGTTCCACCGTGGCCACCGGGCGGCCCTCGGCGTCGGCCACCCGCAGCGTGGTGACCTCCTCGCCGCGTACCCGGCGCAGCAGTACGCGCAGCGAGGTGGCGCCGGCCGCGTGCACGGTCACCCCACTCCAGACGAAGGGCAGCTGGGTGGTCCCGGCCTCCTCCTCGTTCAGCAGGTCCACGTGGCTCGCCGCGTCGAGGAGAGCGGGGTGCAGGGTGAACCGGGCGGCGTCGGCGTGAGCGTGGTCGGGGAGGGTGACCTCGGCGTAGACGTCGTCACCGGACCGCCAGGCGGCCGTCAGGCCCTGGAAGACCGGGCCGTAGGTGTATCCGCGTCCCAGCAGCCGCTCGTAGGCACCGTCCAGGTCGATCGGCTCGGCACCGGCCGGCGGCCACTGCGTGAGGTCCGTCTCCGGCTCGGCGGGCCGTGCGGTCAGCGTGCCGGTGGCGTGCCGGATCCAGTCGGCGTCGGTGTTCTCCGGTCGGCTGTGGATGCTCGCCGGCCGGCGTCCGTCGGCGTCGGCGGGGCCGACGACGATCTGGAGGGCGAGCGCGGTGCCGTCGGCGGGCAGGACGAGGGGTACCTGGAGCGTGAGTTCCTCCAGATGCGGGGTTCCGGTCTCGTCGCCGGCGCGGATGGCGAGTTCGACCAGGCCGGTGCCGGGCAGCAGGGTGGTGCCCAGGACCGTGTGGTCGGCGATCCACGGGTGCGTCGCCGTCGACAGCCGCCCGGTCAGGACGGCACCGCCGCCGTCGGGCAGCGTGATCACCGAGCTGACCAGCGGGTGTCCCGCGGCGACCTGCCCGTGCCCGGTGGCATCGGCGGCCACCGTCGGCTCCGGGGAGGTCTCCAGCCAGAACTCCCGCTTCTCGAAGGCGTAGGTGGGCAGGTCGACGCGGCGGGCGCCGGTCCCGTCGTAGAACGCCCTCCAGTCGACGGTGGTGCCGGTGGTGTGCAGGCGGGCGAGGGCGGTGACGAGTTCGCGGGTCTCTTCGCGGTCGCGGCGCAGGGCCGGGACGAAGACGGCGTCCTCGGTGGTCTGCTGGGCCATGGCGGTCAGGACGGCGTCGGGGCCCAGTTCGAGGTAGGTGGTGACGCCGGAGGAGGCGAGCACGCGTACGGCGTCGGCGAAGCGGACGGCCTCGCGGACGTGGCGGACCCAGTACTCCGGGTCGGTCAGCTCGTCCGTCACCGGGGTGCCGGTGAGGGTGGAGACGATGGGGATGCGCGGGCTGCCGTACTCCAACTCCGCCGCGATCGCCCGGAATTCGTCGAGCATCGACTCCATCAGCGGGGAGTGGAAGGCGTGGGAGACCTTCAGGCGGGTGGTCTTACGGCCCTGCGCCTCGAAGTGCGCCTTGATCCGCAGCGCCTCCGCCTCCACACCGGAGACCACCACCGCCTGCGGGCCGTTCACGGCGGCGATGCCGATGCCGTCAGCGAGCAGGGGGCGTACTTCTTCTTCCGTCGCCTGGACGGCGACCATCGCGCCGCCCCCGGGGAGGGCCTGCATCAGCCGGCCGCGCGCGGTGATCAGCTTCGCGGCGTCGGCGAGGGACAGGACACCGCAGACGTGGGCGGCGGCGAACTCGCCGATGGAGTGCCCGGCGAGGTAGTCGGGGGTGATGCCCCAGGACTCCAGCAGCCGGTACAGGGCGACTTCGAGGGCGAACAGGGCGGGCTGGGTGAACTCCGTACGGCTCAGCCGCTCGGCGTCCTCGCCCCAGACGACGTCCCTGAGGTGCGGGTCCAGCTCGGCCAGGACCGCGTCGAAGGCCTGCGCGAACACCGGGAACGCCTCGTACAGCTCCCGGCCCATCCCGACCCGCTGCGCCCCCTGACCCGTGAACAGGAACGCCGTCAGGCCGTCGGCGCGGTGCGTACCGGTGACCGTCTCGGGCGACGTACGGCCCTCGGCCAGCGCGGTCAGACCGCGCAGGGCCTGGGCGCGGCCCTCGGCGACGACCGCGGCACGGTGTTCGAGCGCCGCGCGTGAGGTCGCCAGCGAGAAGCCCGTGTCGACCAGATCCAGCTCCGGGTCGGACTCCAGCAGCTCCTTCAGCCGCGCGGCCTGGGCGGACAGGTTCTGCGCGCCGCGGGCCGACAGCAGCAGGGCCGTGGCGTGGCCGTCCGCCGCGGGCCGTGCGGGCTGCTGAGCCCGGGGAGTCTCGTCCCGGTCGGGGGCCTGCTCCAGGATGATGTGCGCGTTGGTGCCGCTGAGGCCGAAGGAGGAGATACCGGCCCGGCGCGGACGCCCGGTCTCGGGCCAAGCACGGGCCTCGCCGAGCAGCCGGACGTTTCCGGCCGTCCAGTCCACCTTGGGCGACGGCTCGTCCACGTGGAGCGTCTTGGGCATGACGCCGTTGCGCAGCGCCATCACCGTCTTGATCACGCCGCTGACGCCGGAGGCCGCCTGGGCGTGCCCGATGTTCGACTTGATGGAGCCGAGCCACAGAGGCTGGTCCTCGGGGCGGCCCTGACCGTAGGTGGCCAGCAGCGCCTGCGCCTCGATCGGGTCGCCCAGCGTCGTGCCCGTGCCGTGGCCCTCGACGAGGTCCACGTCGGTGGCGGACAGCCCCGAGACCGCCAGCGCGCGCTGGATGACCCGCTGCTGGGACGGCCCGTTGGGCGCGGTCAGGCCGTTGCTCGCGCCGTCCTGGTTGATCGCCGAGCCCTTGACGACGGCCAGGACCGGATGTCCCTTGGCCCGCGCCTCGGACAGCCGCTCGACGAGCAGCAGGCCCACGCCCTCCGACCAGCCGGTTCCGTCGGCCGCGCCGGCGAACGCCTTGCAGCGACCGTCGGCCGCCAGCCCCCGCTGCTGGCTGAAGTCCACGAAGATGTCCGGCGTCGGCATCACCGTCACACCGCCCGCCAGCGCCATCGTGACCTCACCCTGGCGCACCGCCTGGCAGGCCATGTGCAGGGCGACCAGCGAGGACGAGCACGCGGTGTCGACGGTGACCGCCGGGCCTTCCAGACCCAGGAGGTAGGAGACCCGGCCGGAGGCGATGCTGCCCGCACTGCCGTTGCCGAGGTAGGGCGACAGGTCGTCCGGCACGGCACCGGGCCGGCTGCCGTAGTCGTGGTACATCACGCCCACGTACACACCGGTCTGGGTGCCGCGCAGTGTCGTCGGGTCGATGCCGGCCCGCTCGATCGCCTCCCAGGAGACCTCCAGCAGCAGCCGCTGCTGCGGGTCCATGGCCAGCGCCTCGCGCGGCATGATGCCGAAGAACTCCGGGTCGAACTCGGCAGCGTCGTGCAGGAATCCGCCGCTGACCGTGTACGTCTTGCCCGGGGTGCCCGGCTCGGGGTCGTACAGGCCCGACGCGTCCCAGCCGCGGTTGACCGGGAAGCCGGACACCGCGTCCCGGCCGTCGGCCACCAGCTCCCACAGCTCCTCGGCGGAGCGGACCCCGCCAGGGAATCGGCAGCCGATGCCGACGATGGCGATCGGATCGTCGTCCGCGGCGGCGGAGACGGCCGGCACGGGCAGTGCGGATGCGGCCGTCGCCGCGGACGTGCCGCCCGACTTCTCGATCACGAGGGCGGCGACGGCACGGCAGTTGGGGTAGTCGAAAACGAGCGTGGCCGGCAGCTTCAGGCCCGTGACCGCGTTGAGCGCGTTGCGCAGCTCGACCGCGGCGAGCGAGTCGAAACCCAGCTCCTTGAAGGCCCGGTCGGCGCCGACGGACTCGATGCCGCTGTGGCCGAGAACGGCGGCCACCTCCTTGCGGACCAGTTCGAGCACCGCTCGGTCGCGTTCGGCGCCGTTGAGACCGGCCAGACGCTGCGCCAGTGCCCCGCCGCCGTCGGCGGAGGACGCGGCGGACCGGGCCGCGCGGCGGGCCGGGCCCCGGCCGAGACCCCGCAGCAGCGCGGGCGGCTCGTCGGCGCGCGAGCCCAGCGCCGCCCGGTCGACGCGCACCGCGGTCACCTGGTGAGCCCCGGTGGCCAGCGCGGCGTCGAAGAGCGCGAGCCCCTCGGCGACCTCCAGCGCCGGCATGCCGAGCCGCCGCATCCGGTCGAGGTCGGAGTCGGCGATCGGACCGAGGCCGGTGTCCACCGCCCACATGCCGAACGCCAGGGAGGTCGCCGGGAGCCCGGCGGCGGCGCGGTGGTGGGCGAGGGCGTCGAGGAAGACGTTGGCGGCGGCGTAGTTGGCCTGTCCGGCGGCCAGCACCTGGCCGCCGGCGGAGGAGAACAGGACGAACGCGTCGAGGTCCAGGCCGCGTTCGAGGCTCAGCTCGTGCAGGTGCCAGGCGGCGTCCGCCTTCGGCCGCAGCACCTTGTCCACCTGCTCGGGGGTCAGGGTCCCCGCGAGACCGCTGTCGATGACGCCCGCGGTGTGGACGACGGCGCGGAGGGGGTGTTCGCGGGGGACGGTGTCGAGGAGGCGGGCGAGGGCGTCGCGGTCGGCGGCGTCGCAGGCGGCGAGGGTGACGGTGGCGCCGGCGGTGGTGAGTTCCTCGCGCAGTTCGGTGGCGCCGGGGGCGTCCGGTCCGCGGCGGCTGGTCAGGATCAGGTGGCGGACGCCGTGTGCGGTGACCAGGTGGCGGGCGACGAGGGCGCCGAGGCCGCCGGTGCCGCCGGTGATCAGCACGGTGGACTCCGCGTCCCAGACAGCGGCCGTCCCCTCACCGGAGCCGGTGGCCCGAACGAGACGGGGAACGGCGAAGTGGCCGCCGTGGACGGCGGACTCCGGCTCGCCCGAGGCGGCGG
This sequence comes from Streptomyces sp. NPDC001093, assembly GCF_040298985.1. Lineage (NCBI taxonomy): Bacteria > Bacillati > Actinomycetota > Actinomycetes > Kitasatosporales > Streptomycetaceae > Streptomyces > Streptomyces sp. NPDC001093. The sequence goes on from NZ_JBEPBF010000056.1 coordinate 54,180, forward strand.
CCGCCGCAAGCCCGGTGAGCGACGCCGCGGATCCGTCGGTGTCCAGCAGCGCGAAGCGTCCCGGGTTCTCCGCCTCCGCGGCCCGCACCAGGCCCCACACGGGCGCCTGCGCCAGGTCGAGGGTGTCCTCGAGGCGGGCGGCCACCGCGAAACGGGTCACGAACACCAGCCGGGACCCGCTGAACCGGTCGTCGGCCAGCCACTTGCGTACGGCGTCGAGAACCGCGAGGGACACCTCCCGAGCCGCGTCCGGAACCTCGGCCGCGACCGCGCCGGCGACCGGATACAGCACCACGTCCGGCATCGGCTGCCCTGCGGCGACCGCTTCCGACAGCGCGGCGAGGTCGGCGAACACCGGTACGGATACGTCGAGTTCGGACGGCCCGGCGAGCCGGGCGACGGTGCCGCCCACGGCCTCCGGCAGCGGCAGGCCCTGCCAGCCGACCCGGAACAGGGAGTCGCCGTGCGAGTCGCGGGACGCCGCCAGCTGCTCGGTGGCCACCGGCCGGGAGACCAGCTGTTCCACCGTGGCCACCGGGCGGCCCTCGGCGTCGGCCACCCACATCGCCGACACCTCGTCGCCGCGCACCCGGCGCAGCAGTACCCGCAGCGAGGTGGCGCCGGACGCGTGGAGGGTCACGCCGTTCCACGAGAACGGCAGCAGCGTGTCGCCGTTCGCCTCGCCCTGGGCGTCGAGCAGATCGGCATGCATCGCCGCGTCGAGGAGGGCGGGGTGCAGGGTGAACCGGGCGGCGTCGGCGTGGGCGTGGTCGGGGAGGGTGACCTCGGCGTAGACGTCGTCACCGGAACGCCAGGCGCCGGTGAGGCCCTGGAAGACGGGGCCGTATGTGTAGCCCCGGGCCAGGAGCCGTTCGTAGGCCTGGTCGGTGGGGATGCGGGTGGCGCCGGCCGGGGGCCACTGGGTGAGGTCGAAGGCGGGAGCGGCGGGGGCGGGTGTGAGGGTACCGGTTGCGTGCCGCGTCCATTCGGCGCCCGTGCTCTCGGGCCGCGTGTGGATGCTGACGGGTCGGGTGCCCGTGGCGTCGGCGGGACCGACGAGGACCTGGAGCGCGAGGGCGCCTTCGGTGGGCAGGGTGAGGGGGGTGTGGAGGGTGAGTTCCTCCAGGTGTGGAGTGTGGGCTTCGTCGCCGGCGCGGATGGCGAGTTCGACCAGGCCGGTGCCGGGCAGCAGGGTGGTGCCCAGGACCGTGTGGTCGGCGATCCAGGAGTGGGTCGCCACCGACAACCGCCCCGTGACCACGATCCCGTCCGACTCCGGTGATGCCACCACGGCGCTGAGCACGGGATGGTCCACCGGAGTCAGCCCGGCGGAACCGACATCCCCTGCCGGACCGGTCGGGTGCAGCCAGTAGCGCTCGTGCTGGAACGCGTAGGTGGGCAGGTCCAGGTGGGTGGTCGGACGGCCGCCGAAGTAGGCCGTCCAGTCGACGGTGGTGCCGGTGGTGTGCAGGCGGGCGAGGGCGGTGACGAGTTCGCGGGTCTCTTCGCGGTCGCGGCGCAGGGCCGGGACGAAGACGGCGTCCTCGGTGGTCTGCTGGGCCATGGCGGTCAGGACGGCGTCGGGGCCCAGTTCGAGGTAGGTGGTGACGCCGGAGGAGGCGAGCACGCGTACGGCGTCGGCGAAGCGGACGGCCTCGCGGACGTGGCGGACCCAGTACTCCGGGTCGGTCAGCTCGTCCGTCACCGGGGTGCCGGTGAGGGTGGAGACGATGGGGATGCGCGGGCTGCCGTACTCCAACTCCGTTGCGATTGCCCGGAATTCGTCGAGCATGGGTTCCATGAGCGGGGAGTGGAAGGCGTGGGAGACCTTCAGGCGGGTGGTCTTACGGCCCTGGGCCTCGAAGTGCGCCTTGATCCGCAGCGCTTCCGCCTCCACACCGGAGACCACGACCGCCTGCGGGCCGTTGACGGCGGCGATGCCGATGCCGTCGGCGAGCAGGGGGCGTACTTCTTCTTCGGTCGCCTGGACGGCGACCATCGCGCCGTCCTCGGGGAGGGCCTGCATCAGCCGGCCGCGCGCGGTGATCAGTTTCGCGGCGTCGGCGAGGGACAGTACCCCGGCCACATGCGCGGCGGCGAACTCACCGATGGAGTGACCGGCGAGGTAGTCGGGGGTGATGCCCCAGGACTCCAGCAGCCGGTACAGGGCGACTTCGAGGGCGAACAGGGCGGGCTGGGTGAACTCCGTACGGCTCAGCCGCTCGGTGTCCTCGCCCCAGACGACGTCCCTGAGGTGCGGGTCCAGCTCGGCCAGGACCGCGTCGAAGGCCTGCGCGAACACCGGGAACGCGTCGTACAGCTCCCGGCCCATCCCGACCCGCTGCGCCCCCTGACCCGTGAACAGGAACGCCAGCTTTCCGGTGGCCGCCTCGGCGATACCGCCGCCGTCGGTGATCGCGTCCAGCGCGCGGGCCAGGTCAGCCCGGTCGGCGCCGACCGCGACGGCGCGGTTCTCCAGCGTCGCGCGGGAGGTGACCAGGGCCCTGCCGACCGCCGTGAGGTCATCGTCCGGCACGCTCTCCAGGAACGCCCGGAGTCGTGTCGCCTGGGCGCGGACGGCCGCCGGGGTCCTGCCGGACAACGGCCAGGCGAGCACCGGAGCCTCGGCGGGCACGGGCTCGGGCCGCTCCTCCTGCGAAGCCTGCTCGATGATGACGTGGGCGTTGGTGCCGCTGATGCCGAACGAGGAGACGCCCGCCCGGCGCGGGTGACCGTTGTCCGGCCACGGCTTCGACTCGGTGAGCAGTTCCACCGCGCCCGCCTCCCAGTCGACCTGGGGCGACGGCTCGTCCACGTGCAGGGTCTTGGGCAGCACACCGTGCCGCATCGCCAGGACGGTCTTGATGATCCCGGCGACACCGGCGGCCGCCTGCGTGTGGCCGAGGTTCGACTTGATGGAGCCGAGGTGCAGGGGGCTCCCACCGGCCGGGCGCTGCTGCCCGTAGGTGGCGATGAGCGCCTGGGCCTCGATCGGGTCGCCCAGCGTCGTACCCGTGCCGTGGCCCTCGACGGTGTCCACCTCCGCGGGCGTCAGTCCCGCGGAGGCCAGCGCCTGCTCGATGACCCGCTGCTGGGACGGGCCGTTGGGCGCGGTCAGACCGTTGCTCGCACCGTCCTGGTTGACGGCCGAACCCTTGACGACAGCGAGCACCCGGTGGCCGTGGGCGCGGGCGTCGGACAGCCGCTCCAGGACGAGCATGCCGACGCCTTCGCCCCAGCCGGTGCCGTCGGCCGACGCGGCGAAGGACTTGCAGCGGCCGTCGGCGGCGAGCCCGCGCTGCCGGCTCATGTCGATGAACGTGTCCGGCGTCGACATCACGGTGACGCCGCCGGCCAGCGCCAGCGAGCACTCGCCGGCCCGCAGCGCCTGAACAGCCCAGTGCAGGGCGACCAGCGACGACGAGCAGGCGGTGTCCACCGTCACGGCCGGGCCCTCCAGACCCAGGACGTAGGCGACCCGGCCGGACACCACGCTGGCGAGGCTGCCGTTGCCCAGGTAGCCCGCGTATTCCTCGGCGACCCGGCCGCCGAGGCGGCTGCCCCAGTCGTGGTACATCACACCGGCGAAGACGCCGGTGTCGGTTCCGCGGACCGAGGTCGGGTCGATGCCGGCCCGCTCGAACGCCTCCCACGAGACCTCCAGCAGCAGCCGCTGCTGCGGGTCCATGGCCTGGGCCTCACGCGGGCTGACACCGAAGAACTCCGCGTCGAACTCGGCCGCGTCGTAGAGGAACCCGCCCTCGCGGGTGGAGCTCTTGCCCGAGACACCCGGCTCCGGGTCGTACAGTGCGCCGACGTCCCAGCCTCGGTCCTCGGGGAAGCGGGAGACGGCGTCGCGGCCCTCGGCCACCAGCTCCCACAGCTCCTCCGGTGAGGCGACCCCGCCCGGATAGCGGCAGCTCATGCCGACGATGACGACGGGGTCGTCGTCGGCGACGACGGTGACCGGCGCGGTCTCCCGTGCGGCGGGCTGCTCCTCCTGCGGGGCCAGCTTGCTCGCGATGTGCTCGGCGAGCGCCCGCGGGGTCGGGTAGTCGAAGACGAGGGTGGCGGTCAGGCGCAGCCCGGTCGCCGCGTTGAGCGCGTTGCGCAGTTCCACCGCGGCGAGCGAGTCGAAACCGCTCTCGCTGAAGGCGCGGCCCGGGTCGACCGCGTCCGCCCCGTCGTGGCCGAGTACCGACGCGACGTTGCTGCGGACCAGGTCCAGCAGGGCCTCGACGCGCTCCGGCCCGGACAGACCGGCCAGACGGCCGGCCAGCGAGTCCGCGACGGAGACCGCTCCGCCCGGTCCGGACGCGGCGGCGGCCGCGCGCCGTGTCACCCGGGCCGGCACCAGGGCCCGCAGCACGGCGGGGACGCCGTCGGCGCGCTCCCGCAGCGTGGCGCCGTCTATGCGCACGGGGACGACTGCCGGGGCGTCGCCGCGCAGCGCGGCGTCCAGCAGACGGAGGTTCTCGTCGGCCGACAGAGGTTCGAGACCCAGTTTCGCGATGCGCTGGAGCGCGGTCGCGTCCAGGGACGCACCCATGCCGACGTCACCCGTCCACAGACCCCAGGCCAGTGAGGTCGCGGCGAGGCCGGCGGCCCGGCGGTGGTGGGCGAGCGCGTCGAGGAAGACGTTGGCGGCGGCGTAGTTGGCCTGCCCGGCGTTGTCCAGGAACCCGGCCGTCGAGGAGAAGAGGACGAACGCCTTGAGGTCGAGGCCGCGTTGGACGCTGAGTTCGTGCAGGTGCCAGGCGGCGTCGGCCTTGGGGCGCAGGACGGTGTCGAGCCGGTCGGGGGTGAGGGAGGTGACGAGCGTGTCGTCGATGACGCCCGCGGTGTGGACGACGGCGCGGAGGGGGTGTTCGCGGGGGACGGTGTCGAGGAGGCGGGCGAGGGCGTCGCGGTCGGCGGCGT
>NZ_JBEPBF010000057.1:0-58527 GCF_040298985.1 Streptomyces sp. NPDC001093
CGTGCGTGTTTTTGCGCTTTTCCCACCCCCCGCTCCCTTCCGCCCCGAACGCGCGCCTCCCTTTCACGCCCCACTATCCGTAGCGCCCCCCGCGGGGGGGCACGGCGATCGCCGTGCCCCGCGCGGGTGTTCAGCGGGTGTTCAGTGGGCGGGTGTGAGTTCCTGCCCCGCCTCCATCGGGTGCGTGACGTCCTCGGCCTCCCTGCCCCTGCCGATGTGGTTGAAGAGGAGGTTGAGGACGACGGCCGCGACACAGCCGGTGGAGATGCCGGAGTCCAGGACGATCCTCGCCGTCTCGGGGAAGGCGTGGTAGAAGCCCGGCACGGTGATCGGGATGATGCCGACCGCGAGGGAGACGGCGACGATCAGGACGTTGTTGTCCTTCTCCAGGCCGGCCCGGACCAGGGTCTGGATGCCGCTCGCGGCGACCGAGCCGAACAGGACGACGCCGGCGCCGCCGAGGACCGGGCGCGGGACGACCGCGATGAGGGAGGCGGCCATCGGGCACAGGCCCATCAGCACGAGGAAGCCGCCGCCGACCGCGACGACGAAGCGGCTGCGGATCCTCGTCATGGCGACGAGGCCGATGTTCTGGGCGAAGGCGCTGCACATGAAGCCGTTGAACAGCGGGCTGAGGGCGGAGCCGAGGGTGTCGGCGCGCAGGCCGGCCGCGATGGTCCTCTCGTCCGCGGGGCGTTCGACGATCTCGCCGAGCGCCAGCATGTCGGCGGTGGACTCCGTCATGGAGACGACCATCACCACGCACATCGACAGGATCGCCGCGATGTGGAAGGTGGGGGCGCCGAAGTGGAAGGGGGTCGGGAAGCCGACGACGGCGGAGTGCGCGACGGGGCTGAAGTCGGTGACGCCGAAGGGGATCGCGAGGAGCGTGCCGATGACCAGGCCGAGCAGGACCGCGATCTGCTTGACGAAGCCGCGGGTGAACCGGCGCAGCAGCAGGACGATCAGGAGGGTGACGGCGGCCAGGGTGAGGTTGGTCGTCGAGCCGTAGTCGTGCGCGGCGGGGTTCGGTCCCTGGGCCCAGCCGAAGGCGACCGGGAGCAGGGAGACACCGATCAGGGTGATGACCGAGCCGGTGACGACGGGCGGGAAGAAGCGGACCGCCCTGCTGAAGAAGGGGGCCGCTATGAAGCCGAGGAGGCCGGCGACGATGACCGCGCCGAAGATCATCGGCAGGGCGTCGGACTTGTCCTTGGCGGACGCCGCGATCGCCGTCATGGGGGCGACTCCGGCGAAGGTCACGCCGTTGACGAAGGGCAGGCGGGCGCCGATCTTCCAGAAGCCGAGGGTCTGCAGGAAGGTTGCGAGCCCGGCGGTGAACAGACAGGCTCCGGTGAGGAAGGTGAGCTCTTTGCCGGACAGGCCTACGGCCGCGCCGACGATCAGGGGCGGGGCGACGACTCCCGCGTACATGGCGGCCACGTGCTGCAGGCCGCTGGTCGCCATTTTGAGGGCGGGGAGTTTTTCGTCAACAGGGTGGGCGGCCACGGCGGCTCCTCCGGTCGGGTGACACGTCGCCGTCGACGTGGGTCGACGTGGGTTTCATGGAGGTGGTGCGTGTGGTCGTGCGGGACCGGGACGGGGGCGCTGCTCGAGCGGGTCGAGCGGTGACCGTTCCGGGGCGCGTGCGTGCACACGCGCCCCGGAGACGGCTGCCGTGGACCCCGCTCGGGTCCACGGACCCCGGCCGGGAGCCGTCCCTCCCGGCCGGAGCGTTCCGGCAGGCGGCCCGTCCGGGCCATCCTGCCGAGACCTCCGGCGAACGCCCGCACCGGGCGACCACCGCGTCCTGCGGCACGCCGCCCGTACGGGGCGGCCTGCCAAGTCTCCTGACGAGTCACCCACGAGGGGCGACCGCCACGTCCTCCGGCAAGCCGGCCGCATGATCCGGCCTGCCAAAACCTCCGACGGGCACCCTTACGGGACGACCGCCAAGTCCTGCGGCCCGCCACCCGCGAGGGACGACCGCCGAGTTGTCCGGCAGACCGGCCGAATGCATCGGCCTGCCAACTCCTCCGGCGAACGCCCGCACAAGGCGACCGCCACATCTTCCGGCCCGCCACCCGCCAGGTGACCGCCGAGTTGTCCGGCAGGCCGGCCGCGTGATCCGGCTCGCCCGATGCTCCGGCGACGGACCCTTGTGGGGCGACCACCGAGGCTCCTGGCAAGCGCGCCACAGGGCCACTTGCCGAGGTCTCCGGCGAACCGCCCGTACGGGGCGACCGCCAGGTTTGCCGGCCGGCCGCTGGTGGCGGTCGCCGGACGCTTCGGCGTGTCCCGCGGCTTCGCCGAAGTGTCCGGTGGGCCGGGCGCAGGCAGGGCCGGCCCACCGGCGTATGCGTGGGGATCAGGCCTGGGCGCTGATCCGGGCGAGGCGCTGGGCCTCCTCGCGGGTGGTGCGGGCGATGGCGTCCTCGTCGACGGTGGTCAGGCGGCCGTTGTCGACGATCTGCTCGCCGTTGACGAAGGACGCGGTGACCGGGGCCGCCGCGCCGAAGACCAGCGCGGTCACCGGGTCGGCGATGGAGGCGTGGGCGAGGGTGTCCATCCTCCACAGCACCACGTCGGCCAGCTTGCCCGGCTCCAGCGAGCCGATCTGGCCGTCCCGGCCGAGGACCTGCGCGCCGCCGTAGGTGCCGAGCCGCAGCGCCTGACGGGCGTTCAGCGCGGCCTCGCGGTGGGCGCCGAGCCGGTTGATCAGCAGGGCGTTGCGCAGCTCGGTGTGGAGTTCGCCGGACTCGTTGGAGGCGGTGCCGTCGACGCCGAGGCCGACCGGGACGCCGGCCTTCAGCATGTCGGGGACGCGGGCGATACCGGCGGCGAGGCGGGCGTTGGAGGACGGGCAGTGGGCCACACCGGTCCTCGTCCGGGCGAACGCGGCGATGTCGGAGTCGTTCATGTGGACGCAGTGCGCCATCCACACGTCCTCGCCGAGCCAGCCGGTCGACTCGAAGTAGTCGGTCGGGCCCATGCCGAACAGCTCGTGGCAGAACTTCTCCTCCTCCACGGTCTCCGAGCCGTGGGTGTGCAGCCGTACGCCCAGCCGGCGCGCCAACTGCGCTCCCTGCTTGAGGAGTTCGGTCGACACCGAGAACGGGGAGCAGGGGGCCACGGCCACCTGGGTCATGGCGTCGAAGGAGGCGTCGTGATGCTTCCGCACCGTCTCCTCGGTCGCCGCGAGCGCGCCCTCCAGCGTCTCCACGGCGAAGTCCGGCGGCAGGCCGCCGTCCTTCTCGCTGCGGTCCATCGAGCCACGGGCCAGCGTGAAGCGGACGCCCATCTCGGCGGCGGCCCGGATGATCGAGCCGGACAGGTCGCCGGAGCCGTGCGGGAAGACGTAGTGGTGGTCCATGGCGGTGGTGACACCGCCGCGGGCCATCATGGCGAGGGAGCCCTGCGCGGCCGTGTAGGTCATCTCCTCGTCGATGCGCGCCCAGGTGGGGTAGAGCGCGACGAGCCAGTTGAACAGGTTGTGGTCGGTGGCCAGGCCCCGGGTGATCCACTGGTAGAAGTGGTGGTGGGTGTTGACCAGACCGGGCGTGGCCAGATGGCCGCTCGCGTCGATCCGGCGCACCACGTTCTGAAGGCCCTCGGGGGCCCGGCCCGCGCCGACGGACTCGATGCGGTTGCCGGCGAGGACGAGGTGTCCGGAGGCGTACTCGGTGTCGCCCGCGTCCACGGTCGCGATCGCGCAGTTCTCGATGACGATGCGCTGGGCTGCCGATGGTGCCATCGTGCTTCCTTGTCTATCGGTGGCGGCCCGTGGAGGGGGAGTGTCCACGGGAGGGCACGGCAGGACCCTAGGAGGATTTGAGTGCCGGAGCCGGTAGGCGGCTCCGGGTGCCGAGGTGATGGAAGAACAGGTTGAGCAGGACCGCGGCGAGCGCGCCGGCGCTGATCCCGGAGCCGAGCACGGTCCGCGCCCAGGCGGGGAAGCCGGCGTAGAAGTCCGGCGCGGCCGGCGGGATGATGCCGGCGACCAGCACCGCGCCGTAGATCGCGGGGAGTTGGTGGCCCCTGCCGTTGGTCTCGGCGATCGCGAGGATCGGGGCGATGCCGGCGGAGGAGGCGGCGTTGACGAAGGGCAGCCGGTTGCCGACGAGACCCCTGACGCCGATGGTCTGCAGGAGGGTGGCGACGCCCGCGACGATCAGGCTCGCGGCGATCAGCCGGGTGCGGGCCGCGATGTCGAGTCCGCAGGCCTGGCCGATGATGAGCGGAGGAGTGACGACGCCTGCGTACATGGCGGCGATGTGCTGGAGCGCGGCGGGGACGAGCCGCGCGGGGCGGAGCTTCTCGTCCACCGGGTGCACGGACGTGGCGGTGTCCTCGGTGTGCACCGGCGGGGTGGAACAAGGGGTGTGGGCCGACCCCTTCGCAGGCTGTGCCATGGTGTTCCCTCCGGTGTGGCGTGCCCCCGGCCCGGTGGGCGGGTCCGGGGACACGCGTCCCGCGTCAGAGGTTGGTGAGGTCCACCGGGATCCGCGGCTCACAGCCGTCCCGGAGGATGGTCGCCTCGATCAGGCCGTAGGGCCGGTCGGCGGCGAAGTAGACCTCGTTGTCGTTCTTGAGCCCGAAGGGCTCCAGGTCGACCAGGAAGTGGTGCTTGTTCGGCAGCGAGAAGCGGACCTCGTCGATCTCGCTGCGGTTGTTGATGATGCGCGCACCCATCTGGTACAGCGTCTGCTGCAGGGAGAGGGAGTAGGTCTCGGCGAAGGCCTGGAGCATGTGCTTCTTGACCTGCTCGTAGGACTTCTCCCAGTTGGGCATCTTCTGCTCGTCGTCGGTCCAGTTGAACCGCCAGCGGCCGGAGACCTGGGTCGCCAGGATGCGGTCGTACGCCTCCTGCAGGGTGGTGTACTTGTCCTTGACGTAACCCCAGAACTCCGAGTTCGTCGAGTTCATCACGACCAGGTCCTTCAGGCCGGAGACGACCTCCCACTTCTCACCGTCGTAGGTGACCTGGGTGACGCGGATCTCCTGGCCCTTGCGGACGAAGGAGTGCTTGACCTCGTCCGCGCCGATGAACCTGGAGTTGGCGTCGGAGGTCTCGATCCGCTCCCAGGCGTACTCCTCGATCCGGATCCGGGCGCGGTGGATCGGCTCCTGCGAGGTGACGAAGTGGCGGGCGAGGTGGATGCCGAACTGCTCGGCGGACTCGATGCCGTGCTCCTTGGCCTTCGCGTACACCGTGTTCTTGGTGGTGTCGGTCGGCAGGACGTTGGCGTTGGAGCCGGAGTAGTGGACCTCGTCCATGTCGCCGCTCAGCGCGACGGAGACGTTGAGGTCCTTGATGTGGTGGGTGGCGCCGTCCCGCGTGATCTTTACGACTCGGTTCTCGGCCTTGCCGTACTGGTTCTGTCCCAGGATCGTGGGCATGTTTCTGCTAGCTCCCTCGGTAAACGGAGTAGCCGAACGGGTTGAGCAGCAGCGGTACGTGGTAGTGCTCCCCGGGCTTCACGGCGAAAGTGATCGCCACCTCGGGGAAGAACACGACACCGCTGTCCCGATTCGCGGGGGCGTCCTGCTGCGCATCGGCTTGCTTTTTCTCGAAATACGGTTCGACGGCGAAGTCGAGCCGTACGTGGGTGGTCCCCTCCGGCAGTGCCGGCAGGTCCTTGCACCGGCCGTCGGCATCGGTCGCGCTGCCGCCGAGCGCCTGCCAGTCCCCTCCCTGCCCGGAGCGGGCGGAGAGCCGGACGGCGACGCCCTCGGCGGGGCGGCCGATCGAGGTGTCCAGGATGTGGGTGGACACGGAGGCGGTGGTGCTGGTGCTCATGGTGTCAGGCGTCCTCTTCGACGAGTCGGGCCAGTCGGATGCGGTTGATCTTGCCCAGCTCGGTGCGGACGATCTCCCGCTCCTGCTCCGGCGAGTTCCCGCTCCGCTCCTTGACCGCGTCGCGCATCTGCTCACCGGTGCGGCCGGTGGCGCAGATCAGGAACACATGGCCGAACTTCTCCTGGTAGGCCAGGTTGAGTTCGAGCATCTCCGCCCTGAGCTCCTCGGCGGCGCCGGCCATGCCGGCCTGTTCCCGTGCGGAGGTCGGGTCCCCGGGCCTGGGGCGCCCGATGGGCGGGTGCCCGGCCATCGCCTCCTCCAGGTCCGCGGTGCCGAGCTCGGCCATGGCGGCGTCACTGGCGGCGTAGAGCGCCTCGGGGGTGGCGTAGGGGCGGGCGGCGAGCAGTCGCCGGGCCCACGCGGTGGAGGCACACGCCTCGTGGAGGGCGGCGAGGGCCGCGCGCTCCTCCAGGTCGTTGAACCGGGCCAGGCCCGGGGGCGTGGAAGTCGAAGTCACGGGAGCCTCCGTGGCCGGATTCGGCCTTCGTGCTGAACGGGCTGCGAACAGCTAACGCCCTCCGAAACACAACGTCAACACTTTGTTGAAAATTCGGCCGCAACGCCACGGAACCCGTGGCGCCGGCTCAGGCACCCTTCTCCCGGTTGAGGTAGTTGTAGACCGTGAAGCGGCTCACCCCGAGCGCTCCGGCCACGGTTTCCACGCCGTGCCGGACGGCGAAGGCGCCGCGCGCCTCCAGTATCCGGACGACCTCCTGTTTCGCCTTGCGGTCCAGGTCGGCCAGCGGGCGGCCCTCCTTGCGCTCCATGGCGGCCAGGATGTGGTCCAGGGAGTCCGCGAGCTGGGGCAGGCGCACGGCGACGACGTCGACGCCCTCCCAGGCGAGGACGACGTCCTCGGGGCCGGCCTCGTCGGGCGGGATCATCTCCCCGCCCATGGCGTCGACCAGCCGTTTCACGGCCGTGATGAAGGGCTCGTCGCCGGCGCCGGTCATTCCCCCGCTCCGATCACGTTGACCTGCAGCGAGATCCGGGTGGCACCGGCTTCCAGGGACTTGCGCAGCAGCGCGTCCACGGCGGACAGCACCGCGCCGGCGCCACCCTCCGCCGTGTTGCCGAACGGACCGACGTCCACCGCGTCCAGCTCCGCGGCCTCGATCACCTCGCGGGCCGCCAGCGCGTGCGCGGGCGCCTCGTCCAGGTCGAAGGGCTCGGTCGTGAACTCCACTCTCAATCGCACTATGCCCCCATGGCATCGCTCCGACCTGCACCTTTACCCCGATCATCCCTCACGAGGGCACATCGGGGAACACTGTGGAGACACCGATCGACTGCTCTACAGCCGCGATGCACCGCAGGCCGATCAATTTCACGGCGACGGAGCCTCTTCGCCCGTCACGAGGCGACCCTAGCCGACCCGCACCCGCCTCCGCGCTCGCCAAGGACTCGGCCCGGCGGCCAGGGCCGCCTCGGCCCGAGGCACGCCGACTGCCCCGGCGCGGGAGGTGCGTCGGGGCAGTCCGTCGGCGTGATGGGTCAGCCGAGCGAGGTGAGGAGGGTGTTGAGTGCCTTGACCTCGGTGGCCTTGTCGGGGCTCGGGGCGCGCAGCGCCTTCAGGACGTGGTCGATCTCGTTGTCGAGGAAGTGCCAGGACTGCTCACTCTTGGGCTCAAGGGTGGTCTGGTCGTCGTCCCAAGCGGTCTCGAGGTCGGTCACGCGGGTGGTCGCGGCGGACTGCTTGCCCGAGTTGACCTTTGCGAGGGTGTCGGCCGCGATCGTGCGGAACTTCGCGATCTCAGCCGGAGGGAACGGCGACGTCGCCTGCTTCGGGGTGAGGTGCGCGGTCACAGGTGCGGGGGTGTCGGACTCGCTGGCCGCGGCCGCGTGGGGCTGGTGGTGTGCCCAGACGAGAAGCGCCGCGGTGGCGACCGCTACGACGGCGTAGTAACCGAGCATGATCCGCTCGCGCGCCGGGTTCGGCGTCCGCGGGGTGTGGGTCAGGTCATGGGTCTCGATGACATCGCTGCGGCTGAGCGTGAGGTACACGACCGTTGCGAGGATCGCGGCCAGGAAGATCACGCTGGTCATCGCGGTGCCGAGGCCCAGGCCGCCGTCGCCGCTGGGCGAGCCGAGCCAGTCGCCGAGGTTGGCGCCGAGCGGGCGGGTGAGGATGTAGGCCAGCCAGAAGGAGAGCACCGCGTTGGCGCCGACGCGCCAGGCCAGGACGATCGAGACGATCAGCCCGAGCGGCAGGAGCACGGAGACGCCCGGGGTCCAGCCGGTCAGGTCCAGGGTCCAGTCGCCGGTCGCGGTGCCGAGGGCGAACGTGACCAGGACCGCGAGCCAGTAGAACAGTTCACGCGGACGGGTGGTGATGGTGTGGACCGACAGGGTCCGCTCGCGGGCGTACCAGATCCCGAAGACAACGGCCAGGACGACGGCGAACACACTGCTGCTCAGCGCGAGGGGAACGCCCTGGCTGTCGGTGAGGATGTCGGTGTAGAGGGTACCGGTCACACTCACCACCACGACGGTGAGCCAGTACACGAACGGGATGTAGCGCTTGGCGCTGAGCTGCCAGCCCAGGACGCCCGCCAGAACGACGGTGAAGATCAATGCGGTGTTGATCAGGCCGACGCCGAGGTTCATGTTGATCCAGTCGGCGAAGCTCTCACCGACCGTGGTGCACAGGATCTTGATGATCCAGAACCAGATCGTGACCTCGGGAACCTTGTTCAGCATGTGCCTGGCAGGCGCCCGAAGACTTTCAGACGTCGTCGCAGTTGTCATGTAACCCTCGCATAGAACGGGCGGCAGTACGGAGGGGCGTCCCTCACGTCTGCGGAACGGTACCTGTCCACGAATTGCGTAGACCTGTGATGACCCTGGGGCAGCAGCCCTTGTCAGGCGGGATCTTGAGATGATCCTGCGTGCTGCAGGACACGCCTTACTGCCTGCTCAGCCCGGCAGGGAGGCGGCGGGAAGGCACTGGTGCCTCTCATGGGAGCCGCCGAGCAGGAGAGACTCTCCTGAGGAATTCGCGGAGCCGATTCGAGCGCCGGCCGGCGGAGTCGGCCGGAATTCAGGGAACTTCGTCCCGGAATTCAACCTGCGGAGCGCGTGAATTCGGCTCGGCCGCTCTCTCGTGCGGCTTTCCCTCCCCGCCGGACAGAGGCTCTCCCGTCACTCCCCCATCCAGTGCCGGAGAGAGGCGGTGGGGGCCCGACTCGGCCGGACGTTTCATGAGTCATACCGCCCGACTGTGCCACCGGGAACCTGAACACATCCTGACTGCCACCCTGTATCACTCGCCTGACTCGTGCGGCACGAGAAACACGGGCCGGAACCGGCCCCACGGCTCTGCCGGGAGCGACCGGCCCGGCTCGTGGCTCAGGCCGCACGACCCCACGCGCGCTCCGGTTCGATGGCATCCCGGCGGGTGACGGAGAGGTGGACGACCAGGGCGAGGATGACCGCCAGGAACAGAGCGCCGGTCACCACGGTGCCCAGGGCGAGGCCGCCGTCGCCGGTGGGCCGGGAGAGGTAGTCGCCGATCGAGGCGCCCAGCGGGCGGGTCAGGACGTAGGCGATCCAGAAGCTCCACACCGCGTCCAGGTCCAGCGCGAAGTGCGCGATGGCCACCGCGGCGATGGCCGCCGCGAACAGGACGGCGGACAGCCAGTAGCCGACGTCTATGCGCTCGGACACCAGGTCACCGGCCGCGGTCCCCAGGGCGAAGGTGAACAGGACCGCCAGCCAGTAGAAGGACTCGCGGCCGGCGGTGTCGACGTGGTGGAGGGACAGGGTCCGCTCGCGCCGGTACCAGAGGACGAAGACGACCGCGAGCACGAGCGCGAAGACCGTGCCGCTCGTCTCCGGCGGCACGCCCATGGCGTCGGTGAGGTGGTCGCTGATCAGCGTGCCGACGACGCTGATCAGCGCCACCGCCGGCCAGTACACGCCCGGCCGGTAGGCGCTGGAGCGGAACTGGACCAGCAGCACGACGGCCAGCAGGGCACTCATCAGCACGGACACACCGGTCAGCCCGAGACCGGCCTTCTCGTTCAGCAGGTCCGCCGCGGTCTCGCCGACCGTCGTGCACAGCACCTTGATGATCCAGAAGTGGACGGTGACCCCGGGCACCTTGTTCCGGCGCGGCCGGCCCCGAGAAGCGGGGGCCTGACCGGCCACCGGGACCACCTGACTCTCAGACGCTTCATCGGTCACACTGGCCGACCATGCCACCGGGCACCTGAACGCATCCTGACCGGGACGTGCTCTGCCCGTGCCGGGTCCCGGCCGCCGGCTGCGCCGCAGGCATGCCCTGCCGCCGGGGCCACTCGTCCCCCTACTCGGAGGGCCGGCTCGGCGCCGGTACCCGGAGAAACCTTCTGGCCTTGCGAGGGGAACCCGGGCGGGTGTCCGGTCCTGGGCGATACAGACGGTGCCGGGCGACGAGCTCAAGGGTCACCGCCACCGCGATGGCCTGCACGGCCATGAGCGCGATGAGGACGAACAGTTGCACCACTCCGGCCAGCACGGGGCTCGCCCCTCCGAGGAGCATGCCGACGAACGCACCGGGGAGCGTGACGAGCCCGACCGTACGCGTCTGATCCAGACCGGGCAGCAGAGCCTCGGAGGCCGCGGGACGTGCGATCTCCATGCGCGCGTCGCGGTCCGGGAATCCCAGCGCCATCGCGGCTTCCACCTCTCCGCGACGCTGGGACAGTTCGTCCAGGGCACGGCGTCCGGCGAGTACGGTCACGGTGAGTGCGCCACCGATGAGGATGCCCGTGACCGGAATCAGGGCGACACCCTTCAGAGGGACGAGCCCGGTGGCAAGGAGCGCCACGACGACCGGTACCACACCCGCGGCGATCGGGGCAGTCGTCAGCCACCACGTGTGGTTGCCGGTGATTCTCCGCCCGGCCGTGCGCACGGCCACCGCGAACATGACCACGAGGAACGCCAGGAGCCCCAGCACCGACTTGACGGCCCATGTGACGACCACCGAGACGAGGGCCAGCTGGACGGCGGCGCGGAAGCCGGCGAGGAGGATCTCCCGGGCCCGGCTCCTGTACGGGTGCGGATCGAGACGGAACCAGCCCGCCACGGCCGCCGCCACCAGCAGCAGAGCGGCGAGCAGGATGCCGAGGGTGGGGTTGACCGGTACAAGAGATGCCGCACACGACGTCACGATGTCCGCCTCGAGAAGCTGCTGTACGGGCCGATGGGGTGCGTGGGCCCCGACCTGACTGGCCGCGGCGGCCGACAGCGCAGTCTACGGGCCCCGGGTCCGGGAACGGGCACCGGTCTCGCGCTCGCCGGCGATCCGGCGGGCTCGTGACCGCCGCAGCGCAAGCCTGGCCGGCGCCGATGCTCCCCCGGCGACACCCCGGCTGCGGCACGCCCGACGGGCTGGGCAGCAGCCGAGGGTCACCGGGACGGCTCTCAGGCCTCTCCACCTGCCTGCCGGGGCATCAGCGCGCCGCCCTGCGGATGCCGGCCGGGGACGGTGGGCCGGTCGTGGGCGTGGGTGTGGGTGAGGTGCCACCACCGGTGGTGCCGCCGAGCAGCCCGCCGTCGCCCGTACCGCCGGTCGTGGTGCCGGAGGTGTCGGTGGGACTCGGGCTGACGCAATGCTTCTTCTGCCCGTGACACGGTCCGGTGGTGTGGCTCGGTGTGACCGGTGCGCTCGGGGTGGGCGTGGGCGTGCTCTGGGTGACGGTGGCCGAAGGGGTGGGTGAGGGTGCGCCGTATTCGTCGGTGCTCTGGCCCAGTTGGGGTGCGGGCGGGAACTGCCGTACGGGCTGTCCCTCGAGGGCGGCGGTCATGTAACCCGTCCACACCTCGGTGGGCATGTCGGCGCCGAAGACCTTGGAGTAGCCGCCGACGCCCTGCATCGACTGCAGGCCCGCGTTCTTCGGGTCCTCCTTGAACATGCTGACGGCCGTGGTCAGCTGCGGGGTGTAGCCGATGAACCAGGCGGACTTGTAGTCGTCGGTCGTACCGGTCTTGCCGGCCGTCGGGCGGCCCAGGGCCTGGGCATTCGTGCCGGTTCCGCTCTTCACGACCCCTTGCAGGACGTCGGTGACGGTGTCGGCGGTCGATGCGGGCATGGCCATGGTGCCCTTGGGCGCGTCGAACCCGGGCAGCTCCCGGCCGTCGGCGACGACCTTGGTCACCGAGTACGGCTCGTGCTGGACACCCTCGTCGTCGAAGGTGGCGTACGCGTCGGCCATGCGGATGGCCGAGGGGGTGGAGGTGCCGATGTAGAAGCCGGGGGTGTCGTACTGAAGGCTCTTGCGCAGCAGACCCGCCTTGAGGGCCTCTCCCTCCACGTTGCTGTAGCCGACGTCCTCTCCGAGCTGGACGTAGGGGGTGTTGACCGACTGCTCCATCGCCTTGCGCAGGGTGATGTAACCCCACTTCGTGGGCACGTCGTTGCGCTGGTGGAGGAGTCCGGTGGGGTCGCTGGAGTCCGGCATCTCCTGGCCCTGCTGGTTCTTGATGGTGATGCCGTCGTCACCGTTGAACTTGGAGGCCGGGGTGATCGGCGAGGCAGGCTGCCCGGGTGAGAGGACGGCGCCGTGATCGAGGGCGGCGGCCAGGTCGATGGGCTTGAAGGTGGAGCCGACCGGCACACCGGTGGCGTCGGCGTTGTCCGTCCAGTGGCCCTTGTCCCAGCCCGCGCCGCCGTACAGCGCCAGGACCGCGCCGGTGGACGGGTCGATGGACGCCGCGCCGACCTGGACGTCCTTGTCGGCCGAGCGGCGGCGGGGGTCGAGGTGCTTGTGCTCCATCGCCGCGACGGACGCCGACAGCGCGTTCACCTTCTTCTTGTCGAAGGTGGTGTAGATCTGGTAGCCGCCGTGGCCCAACTGCTGGTCCGTGAGGGAGGCGTGGGCTTCGACGTACTTCTCCGCGGTCTGCACCAGGTAGCCGGTCTGCCCGGACATCCCCGCCGACGGCGTGTAGGGCTTGGGCGTGGGGAACCCTGCGGCGAGGTACTGCTGCTCCTGGGCGCTGGTGATCTTGTTGATCTTGACCATGCGGTCCAGCACGTACTTCCAGCGCGCCGCGGCCTGAGCCTTGGCCTGCGGGTCGGTGTCGGCGTGCATCAGCAGGCTCGGTTCGTTGACCGTGGCGGCGATGAAGGCGCCCTGGCTGACGGTCAGCTGGGAGGCGTGCTCGTGGTAGTAGGCCCGCGCCGCGGCCTCGATGCCGTACGCGTCGCGGCCGTAGTAGCAGCTGTTGAGATACCCCTGGAGTATCTGCTGCTTGGACATCTGGCCACCGATCTTCAGGGAGATCATGATCTCCCTGAGCTTGCGGGTGACCGACTGGTCCTGGCTGAGGTAGGTGTTCTTCACGAACTGCTGGGTGATGGTGGACCCGGACTGCACCTCGCCGCCCGTCGCCATGTGGTAGACGGCGCGGAGCATGCCCTGCGTGTCGACGCCGGGGTCGGTGTAGAAAGTGGCGTTCTCCGCGGCCAGGAAGTCCCACTGCACCAGCTTCGGGACCTGGGCGAGGTCGACGTTCTGCCGGTTGGTCGACCCCTGCGTGGTCATCACCGAGCCGTCCGACCAGTAGTACGTGTTGCTCTGCGCCTGGGTGCTGGGGTTGGCGCTGGGGATCGTCGTCGTGGCGTAGGCGTAGCCGAAGAGGCCCAGCAGGCCGCCCAGGAACAGCAGGAAGGTGCCGGTCACCAGCTTCCACGACGGCAGCCACCGCCGCAGGCCACGCCTGCCCGCCCGCGGGTAGTCGATGAGGCCCCGCCGGGCGGGGCGTCCGGCCTGCGCACGGCGCATGTCCGCGCGGCCGGGGCGTCTGGCGTCCGCACGGGGCGTGTCCGCCGCGCGGCGGCCCCGCCCGTCCCCGGCCCGGGCAGCCCTGCGCGCCGCTGCCCGGCCGCCGTGCGGCATACCGTCCGAGCCGGACGGTCCGGTCCTCCCCGACGATCGGCGCCGGTGTTCACTCATACTCGCCACTCCTCGGCCAGGCATTCGCCACCGCCATCGCCGCGAAGCCGCCCCGCCGTGCTGCCCCATGGAGGGCCTGACCGGGGCGGGCTGACGCTCCTGGCAACTCCTACAAGTTGTAAGAGTAAGTCCGGCTCGCAAGGCGCCTGCAACCACCCCCGCCCAAAATCACACGGCGGACAATCGCGCGGGACGCGAGTGCGGGGGCCTGCCGGACACCCGCCGCACACCGGGTTGCGTGGTGCACAGGAGGGCGTGACACACTCGGCGGCACGCTGGCGTCTACACGGACTGTAGACAATGGAGGGAAGGAAACCAACCTACGGCACGATGGCGACCATGCTGTCCCATGCTCGACACGGGAGTGCCGGCCCGGACCCCGAGGCCGTACTCGCCCGGTTGGTCGACAAGCTGCCCGCCACGGACGAAGAGTGCTGCGGCAGCGGCTGGGCAGTCTGCCCGAGGAGCGACGATGTGGCGGCGAGCGTGATGCCCGGCAGCGGCCAGGGCCACAAGTTCGCGGGCAAGACCGTCACGGCCGTCCACGCCGCGAGCTGAAGCAACACCCCGGAGAGTGACTTTGACGACCAACCACATCAAGTCGGCTTTGCGTCTCACGGGCCCGATGCGGAGAATTCCCCCACTGAAGTCGATGGTCGTCGACCTGTCGGCACCGCGCCCGGCGGCGTGGCTGGCCGGGGCCGGTATCGCACTGTTCGCTCTGGTCGGCGCGAGCGCGCCCAACCACAACACGCTCAGGGCACCGATCACCTGGCTCCGGCTGCCTGCCATGTCCGACACCGTCTCCCAGACGGCCACGGTCACGGCGATCGTGCTGTCGTGCTGGGGCGCGCTGGGCATGCTCAGCGCCCATGAGCGGGGCTGGAGACCCGATGCCCGGCTCCTGTTCCGGCTCGGCGCGCTGACCGCGCTCACCGTCGCCAACCTCACCCCGGTCGGCTCCTCCGACATGGCCAGCTACGCCGCGTACGGCCGCATCGCCGCGCTCGGCGGTGACCCGTACGTGACGACCCCCGCCCGGCTGGGCGGCCCGTACGCCCACCTGGTGAGCGAGGGGTGGCGGAACGCACCTTCCGTGTACGGGCCGGTGGCGACGTGGTGGCAGGGCGCTGCGGCATTCATCGGCCAGGAGCGGCCGTGGCTGACGATATGGGCGCTGATGCTCGCGAACGCCGCCGTCTTCGTGGGCACCGGGTATCTGTTGCTGCGTACCGCCGACGATCCGGTCCGCGCGGGCCTGCTGTGGAGCGTCAACCCGCTGCTGATCGGCGTGCTGGTCGCGGGCGGGCACCTCGACACCCTCGTCGCGGGGCTGGCCGTCTGCGCGATCCACCTCGCCCGCAGGACGACGCGGTGGCACCACGACCTGATCGTGGGAGTGCTGGTCGGCCTCGCCTGCGGCGCGAAAATCAGTGCCTGTCTTCTGGGTGCGGGGCTGGCCTGGCCGCTCTTGCGTTCAGGCGCCTGGCGACCGGCCGCCCGGCAGGCATGCGCTGCCGCACTGACCCTGGCCGCGCTCTACGGAGCCTACGGCGCGCACGCACTGGCCCCGCTCTCCGCGGCCTCGCGCCTGGTCTCCACGCCCTCCTTGTGGGCGGCCGTCGACCAGTTCGGCACCACGGTCCTCGGCCCGCACGCGACCGCGGCGATCGTCAGCGTGCTGTGGCCGGTGGTGATGCTCGCGGTGGCGTGGGCCATCCGCCGCCACGCCGCTCCGGACGCCCCCGCCGTCGCCGCCCTGCCGTTCGCACTGGCCTTCGCCTGGGTCCTCGCGGCACCGTGGTCGATGCCGTGGTACACGGCTCTCGCCTGGGCCCTGGCGGCCCTGTGCAGCCAGGGCCGCGCGACTCGGTACCTCACCGTGGCCACCGCCGTCCTGGCCCTGTCCCACAACAGCGGCGGCCACGGCTGGACATGGTGAGAGAGACCGTGACGCTCGCGCTCCGGTGGAGGAGCGGACGCCTCAGACCTCGGGCTGCCGGTTCCCCGCCGGCTGGGCCGAGGCGAAGGGTGAGCCGGTCACGGAGCCCGTGCCTGTGATGCGGATCCGCCGTTGGACTCGGCCGGTGATCAAGGCGGAGAGCAGGAGCGCCGAGGACGCCGAGACGACGCCGCCCAGGACCAGGGTGGAGCGGGCGCCCAGGGAGTCCGACACCAGGCCGACCAGCGGGGCGCCGATGGGGGTGCCGCCGAGGAGGACCAGGAAGTAGACCGACATGGCGCGGCCCCGCAGCTGTGGGTCGGCGTGGAGCTGGGTCAGTGCGTTGGCGGTGGTGGTCACGATCACCGCGGCGAAACCGGTGGGGATCAGCAGGGCCATGAACGAGCCGTAGTCCGGCATCAGGCCCTGCGCGGCTTCCAGCACCCCGAAGACGATCGTGGTGGAGATCAGACGGCGTGCCGTGGGGGGCCTGGCGCGGTGTGCCCCGTAGACGGCGCCGGTGAGGCCGCCCACGGCGTACGCGGCGGAGAGGCAGCCGAAGGCGGCCGGTCCCGTGTGGAAGGCCGTGACGGCGACGAGCGAGATGGTGACCTGGAAGTTGAGGCCGAAGGTGCCGACGAAGGCGATGAGACTGATCGGCAGGAGCAGTTCCGGGGTCGAGGTGATGTGGCGGAACGCGTCGCGCAGTCTCGTACGGCCGGGTGGTCGGGGGCGGCCGGGGCCCGGCGGGTCGTCCGTACGGATGATGAACAGGCCGTGGAGGACGGCCAGGTACGAAGCCGCGTTCACGAGGAACACCGGGCCCGTGCCGAAGGCGGCGACGGTCAGGCCGGCGAGGGCGGGTCCGAGGGCGCGGGCCACGTTGAACTGCGCGGAGTTCAGGCTGACCGCGGTGGCCAGGCGCTCCCGGTCGACCAGTTCGGAGATGTAGGCGTTGCGGGCGGGACTGTCCACGGCGGTGGCGGTGCCGAGGGCGAAGGCCAGCACATACACGGACGGCAGGGTCACCGCGCCGGTGACGGTCAGCAGTCCGAGCAGGAGTGACTGCGCTCCCATGGCCGTCTGGGTCAGCAGCAGGATCCGTCGCTTGGGGTACCGGTCGGCGAGGATGCCTCCGGCCAGGCCGAACAGGGTCTGCGGCAGGAACTGCAGTGCGGTCACGACGCCGACCGCACTGCCGCTGTTGCCGGTGATGTGGAGGACGAGCAGGTCCTGGGCGGCGCGCTGCATCCACGTGCCGATGTTGGAGGTCAGCTGCCCGAGCAGGTAGCGGCGGAAGTTCCGGACGGCGAGTGTGGCCGTCACCGGCATGCGGGAGCCCGCGCTCATGACTTCTGACGGGCGTACGTGCCCGGGTCGGACATCTCCACGTCGTGGACGTGATGGAAGGTCGGGTGCGGGTGCATGAGGAACGCGTGGTGGGAGATGTTCCAGGCGTAGGCGCCGGCCATGGCGAAGGCGACGCGGTCGCCGACGCGCAGCCGTTCGACCGTGACGCGGCGGGCCAGCACGTCCTTGGGCGTGCACAGCTGTCCGACCAGCGTCACCGGCTCGTCACGGGCCTCCGGTCGGTCCCAGGGCCGGAGCCAGACCTCGTCGGGGATCACCTCGAAGGGCTGGTCGTGCTGTTTCGCGGCAGGGGTGCGCAGATGGTGGGTGCCTCCGCGCAGCACGGCGAACGCCTCCCCGCGGCTGAACTTGATGTCCAGGACCTGGGTGACGTACCAGCCGCAGTACGCGGTGACCGAACGGCCGGGTTCGATCCGCAGCGTGAGGCGAGGACGGCGGGTCAGGATCCGGGCCAGTCCCGCCCCGAACGCGGACCAGTCGAACACCTCGTGGGGGTGGGCGTAGTCGACGCCCATTCCCCCTCCGACGTTCACCTCGGCCAGGTCCGCCGCGCGTTCCTGAGCCCAGCCTTCGGCCCAGGTCAGCACCTCGTCGATCAGGGCCAGTTGGGTCTGGGCCCGGAGACCGCTGGCCAGGTGGAGATGCAGGCCGCGCAGACGGATGCGCGGGTCGGAGGCGATCAGCTCAAGGCAGTCGTCCAGGTGCGCGGGATCCATGCCGAAGGGGCTCGGCCGGCCGCCCATGGCGAGGGCGACATGGCCCAGGTCGACGGGCAGGTTGACGCGCAGGAGGACGTCGGCGCTCCGGTCGCCCAGCAGGGTGGTGAGGAGACGCAGTTCGTGTTCGCTCTCGATGTGCAGACGCTCCACTCCGGCCTCCAGTGCCTGGGCCAGCTCCGTCTGCGTCTTGCCGGGGCCTCCGAAGGCGAGCGGCATATCGGGGATGAGCCCGCGGACGTGGTCCAGTTCGCCGCCGGAGGCCACCTCGAATCCGTCGATGTGCGCGGCCAGGGCCCGCAGGATCCGGGGGTCGGAGTTGGCCTTGGCCGCGTACAGCAGCTCGACGCGTGCCGGCAGTGCGGCCCGGATCGCGTGCACGTGCTCGCGCAGGGCCGGGAGGTCGTAGACGTATGCGGGCAGGTCCTCGTCGGTCAGCCGGCCGACGTGGTCGAGCAGCGTGGGCCTCACCGGACCACCTCCCGGGGAAAGTCCGCGCCGAGCGGGCTGGGCAGCGGGACGTAGGTGGCGTGCCGGTCGGCCTGGCGGGCCCAGCGCAGCAGCAGGTTGGCCTTGGCGGGCAGCGGTACGCCGGACAGCAGGGCGCGCAGGCGTGGCGGTTCGGCGGCGGTGCGGGCGTAGGCGTCGAGGTGGTCGCGGACCAGGCCCCACAGGGCGGGTTCCAGCGTCGGGTCGAGGTCGGCCAGGGCGCTGAGCACTTCGGCGGCATGGTTGACCAGCAGGCAGTACGCGACCCGGTTCCAGCCGCGTTCCGGGTCGTAGGTGAGAGGACCCCGCACGTCCTCCGGCAGGTCGGCGAGGCTGCGGTGGTGATGTCCGGGCAGGAGCTTGGTGCCTTCCAGGTCGCGGAAGAGCATCTGCGCCGGAGTGCCGTCGGCGCGCACACCGACGACGACGTTCTGCAGGTGGGGTTCCAGGACGACGCCGTGTTCGAAGTAGGCGGTCAGCACCGGTGGCAGCAGCAGTCGCAGGTACGCGTCCCACCAGGCCAGGACGTCCCCGTCGCCGCGGGCGAGCAGATGGGAGGCGTGGCCCGCACTGGTCGGGTACTCGTCCGCCACCGCGGCGGCGAGCAGGGGTGTCACCCCGGGGCGCAGATGGTGGCGCAGGCCGGAGCGGACGATGACGGCGAGGCCCTCCAGGAGAGCGGTGTCGCCGGCCGTGTCGAGGGTGCGGTAGCCGGGTTCGGCCAGGAGCGCACACCCGGGGAATCGGCCGGCGAGTCCGGCGAAGACGGGCTGGAGCAGGCGGTTGAGGGCGACGGCACCGGACAGCTCGTGACGGGCGTGTCTACGGACGCAGTTGGTCAGGCGGACGTTCAGGCTGAACTTGAGGAAGGTGTCGCTGTCGGGGTCGTACAGGGTGCGCACCGATGCGGTCGGCACCAGTTCGGGTCCGCTCACTCCGGTGTCGACGACATCGCCGGCGGCCGCTGCCTCCCGTAGCCGGTCGTGGCCCTGAAGCAGCCGGTACTGCCAGGGATGCACCGGCAGTGTCACGAATTCCGGATCGCACGCCGGGCGCAGCGCGTCCAGCTCCCCCAACTCACCCTCCTCGCACACGAGATGGCGGCGCACGGCCAGGTAGCGCAGACGGAAGCGCGCGCCGGTCTCCGGGCCGTACGCCAGCCAGTCCGCCGGGTCACCGGTGCGAGCCTTGGGAGCGGGGTGGAAGCGATGGCCGAACACGAGGGACTGCTCCGACGCGACGTACGGATCCGGGTGCGGCGAGGCGCCCGCCCGCTGCTCCAGCGCGGTGCGGATCGTCTCACGGCTGTCGGCGACCTGGCTCAGGAACTCCTCGTTGGCGACACCCGTACGCAGGTGCAGTTCGTCCCGGATGTATCCGGCCAGCTCTTTCCAGCCGACCGTCACCCAGGAGTCGTCGTCGAACCGCTGCACCGGGCCCTGGAAGCGGTGGGCTCCGATCAGGGAGACCCTGCGCAGCGGGGAACGCAGCAGGACGCCCCGGCGGGGCAGACGCAGCAGGAGGTGGTCGTCGTCGACCGTGACCTGGTGTTCGGGGGCCGACACCTCGCGGATCAGGCAGTTGAGCAGCGTGTGGGCGCTGACGGTGTCGGCCCTCGTCACTGGCGTGCTTGCGCCGATCGTGGTGGCGTGGGTGGCGGTGCCGGTGTTCATACTTCCCTCCAGAGGGGACAGCGGTCGGTGCAGGGCATCAACGGCACAGCGCCAGGGGGTTGGGGACGGGCGTCCACCGGGCCTTGCCCGGGTTCTCGGCCAGGCGCATGGCGATGGTCGCCTTCAGCGGCATCGTGTCGGCGAAGAACGCCGCCGCATCCTCCTGGTCCGGCAGACCGGCGTACACCCGGCGGCCGGCCTCGGCCACCACGCCCCACAGCGCCCGGGGATCGGCCGCCCGCGTCCGGCTGAGGACGGCGACCAGCTCGCTGAAGACTCCGCTGATCAGGCCGCCGAACAGCTTGGTGTGCAGCGCGGCCACGTCATCGCCCGCGCGGGTGCCGAGCAGCGGCGGCAGCGTGAAACCGCACCGGGCCAGGCGGCGCGGGCTGACCCGTACGCCGTCCAGATCCCGGTACAGCACCCGCACCGGCCGCCCGTCCCGCAGCACGACCAGGGTGTTCTGGCCGTGCGCCTCCAGCGCCACCCCCATGGACAGCAGCGTCAGAGCGGGCGGCAGCACGAGCCCGGCGAAGTCCGCCAGCCAGCGCACCGGGTCGCCCGACACCACGGCGGCTCCGGTCGCGTGGACGGCCGTGAGCGGAACCGCGATCTCCCCGGCGTCGAGGTGGCACTCGGTCGACTCCCGGATCATCGCGGCCAGGCTCTCGCAGGGCCGCCCGTCCACGCGCACGGTGCCGCCGCCCAGCTCCCGCAGGATGCGCAGGCTGCCGCCGTACCCGGCCTTGTCGACGACGGCCGCGACCAGGTCGGACAGAGGGGGCCCGTCGGCGACCTCGGCCGGGGAGATGGTGCGCCGGTAATTGGTGACCTGGACGTCGAGCGCCGTCTTGAGGTGGCAGCCCGGCAGGACGTCCAGCGGGGCGAGGGTACGCAGCGACAGCAGCGGCCGGGCCGGGATCGTCTCCTCCACGACGGTCAGGCCGGGGTGGTGCACGAGCAGGTGGTTGCGCTGCCAGGGGTGCAGCGGGAGGAGGATCGTGTCGCCGTCACGCAGTACCCGCGGCCACGTGCCGGCGCCCTGCCAGCGGTCGGCCGGGACACGGAGCAGCGCCAGCCGGACGACCGGGTGGTGCTCGGGGGCGTATGCGAGCACGTCGGCGATCGACATGCCGGTACGTGTCCGGCAGCAGGGATGCTGCGGGTGACCGTCGACGACCGCCTGCTCGGCATCCGCCGAGTCCTTCGGCGGGACCCGTGCGCCGGCGTTCGCGGCCCGGGCCAGGGCCAGGTTGACCACGCTGTTGTCCAGCTCGGCCGCCAGTCGGTCCGCCGCAGGGGTACGCAGGCCCAGCTGAGCCAGCAGCTCCACCGGACCACGGACCGGCCCCTCCGGCCCGGACACGGCGAAGTCGTCGGGCACCTCGGCGAACGGTCGCGCGCTGGACTCGGCCCCCGCGAGCGAACCACCGCGCCGCAGCCCGACCACCACGGCGTCGGACTCCCGGCGATGCCCGGTCACGCCGGGCAGGGGTTCTCGTACGAAAGCGCCCCACAGCCGGCTGAGCACGGTGGCGCGTGCTCCCGGCAGCGCGGTCATGAAGGGCTCCGCCAGGTCCGGGCGCGTGCGGCGTAGTTCATCGATGGGCATGGGGCATCCCAGGTGCTCGTGGGGGCGCTTGTCGCGCGGTGCTCCAGCGGCACCGGCCGGGCGACCGACGCTACGGGAAGACGATCAAGCGGAATGCCAGAGCACATACAGGACGGATCCCGGATTCCTCCGATGAAGCGTTTTTCCTTCCCCGCCTCCGGCCGGTTCCACCGAGAGGGCTGTCCTGTCATGCGGGCCGGCCCCACCTCATTTCCCGGCTGTCACCTGCGGGATCGGACATCGCCGTTCGCGGCCTTGACTCGCGGCTTACTCCCCGCTGTCCCTGTCCTGGATGTCGTCGTCGCGCCGCGCTCCAGCGGTTACGCCGACCGTGGAAGATCACCGGCCCGGGGGAGGTTACGGCGTTTGCGCCACGCCCTTCGGCCGAAGTCTGTGAGCCTTTCGGCATGCGTGTCTTGCTGATCGAGGACGACGACCGGGTGGCCGGACCGTTGGCGGAGGGACTGCGCCGTTTCGGATTCACCGTCGAACACGCCGGAAACGGGGCCGACGGCCTCGCCGCGCCGGAGGCGGAGATGGTGCTGCTGGACCTGGGGCTGCCCGACATGGACGGCATCGACGTCTGCCGGGCCCTCCGCTCCCGCTCGTCCGTGCCGATCATCATGATCACTGCCAGAGACGACGAGGTGGACCGGGTACTCGGTCTTGAGCTGGGCGCGGACGACTACGTCTCCAAACCGTTCGGCGTGCGGGAACTCGTCGCCCGGATCCGTGCCGTCACCCGCCGCGCCCGACCCCCCGTGCCGGACACCCGCCGCGCAGAGCCGCAGACCCCGGACGACCCGGCACATCGGCCCGGGACGTCCCACATCCAGCGGGTCGGCCCGCTGACCATCGACCTCCGCACCCGGCAGGTACACCTGCACCGGGCGCCCGTCACCCTCGCGCCCAAGGAGTTCGACCTCCTCGTCTGTCTCGCCGAGGACCCCGGAGCCGTCTGTTCCCGCCGGCAGATTCTCGACACGGCATGGGAACCGAACTTCTTCGGCCCCACCAAGACCCTGGACGTCCACATCGCCGCGCTGCGCCGCAAACTCGGTGACTCCTCCTGGATCGAGAACATCCGCGGAATCGGCTTCCGGCTGGTGCCCCCGGCACACGTCGACGCCACGTCCGTCGCGGATTCGGGACACGGCGGAGGACCCCGGTGACGCGTCGCCTCCTGCTCAGCCATCTGAGCCTCATGCTGTTCGTCCTGCTCGCGCTCGAAGTGCCGTTCGGCATCCTCTACGCGCACAGCGAGCTGTCCCGCTTCTCCCATGCGGCGCAGCAGGGGGCGATGACGCTCGCCGAGGTCTGCGAGGACAAGATGGAGCACGGGCTGACGGCCGACCTGCCCGAGCTGGCCCGCGCGTACGGGCAGCGCACCGGCAGCCGCGTGCTCGTCACCGGCCACGCGGGCACCGTCCTCACCGACACCGCTGCCCGTCCGCTGGTCGGCAGGGACCTGTCCGCCGAGCCGGACATCTCCGCCGCGCTGCGCGATCAGCCCGCCGTCGGCACCCGCAGCGACCCGTCCACCGGCGGCGAAGTCCTCTTCGTCACCGTGCCGGGCGGCTCCAACGCCACCGTCGCCTGTGTGGTGCGCACGGTGTACGCGCTGGGCGCGCTCAAGGCGAAGGTCCACGCCACCTGGCTGGTCCTCGCCGCGGTCGGGCTCGGGGTCCTGTCCGCCGTCTCCCTGATCGGCTTCGCGCTCGCCCGCTCGATCACCCGTCCCGTCCAGGCTCTGGAACGCGCCACGGCACAACTTGCCGAGGGCCGGATCACCGATCCACCCGCCGCCGATCACGGGCCGCCGGAACTACGGCGGCTCGCCGCGTCGTTCACGAGAACCGCGACCCGGCTCCAGCATCTGCTCCAGGCTCAGCAGGCGTTCGCCTCCGAGGCATCCCACCAGCTGAAGACTCCCCTGACCTCACTGCGCCTGCGCCTGGAGAATTTCGAGCCGCACCTCGCCCCCTGTGCCCACGACAGCCTCGAGGAGGCCGTGGGGGAGCTGGAGCGGCTCAGTCGTATGGTGCAGGGGCTGCTCGCGCTCGCCCGACTGGAGAACTCCGCGATCAGGCCGGAGGCGGTCGATCTCGACGCCGTCGTCGCCGATCGCGCGGCCATCTGGGCGGCGTTCGCCGACGAGCAGCAGGTCGACATCGTCGTCTCCGGGGCCACAGCCGTTCGCGTGTGGGCGGTCCCGGGAGCACTGGAGCAGATCATCGACAACCTGCTCTCCAACGCGCTGCGCGTGTCCCCGCCGGGAACCGCCATCACGCTGGCAACCGCCACCGCCCCGAGAGCCGCCGGCCGCATCCCGCTCGTGGCCGAACTGCATGTGATCGACCAGGGGCCCGGCATGTCCGAGGCCGAACGGCACAGGGCCTTCGACCGGTTCTGGCGGGCCGCTGACGCCGACCACGACGGCACGGGCCTCGGCCTGCCGATGGTCCGGCAGCTCTCCCGTGCCAGCGGTGGCGAGGTCACCCTGGAGACGGCCCCCGGCGGTGGGCTCGACGCCGTCGTCCGCCTTCGGCACGCCGAGAGCCGCCCTCACCAGGAACGCCCGGATACCCCCGCGGACGCCGACTCCGCGGGCGGCCCACGTCGCCACACCACCAACAGCAGCCCTGTTCGCTGCCCTTGAGGGGGCGGGAGGTGCGCCGCAGGAGTCCTCCAGGTCCTCCGGCTGTCCCCCGGCTCCTTCCGCTCTTCCCACTCCGTGCGACGGACCGGCCGTCCGGCCGCGTAGAGCGGACGACGGATCCAAGCAGGGAGGGGACGCAACGATGACAGCGCGTGAGCTCAAAGGAGCGTTGCGGGGTGCCAGGGGTTCGGCGATCGCGGTGGCGGCGATGGCCGCGCTGACCGCGTCGCAGGCGCCGGGGGCGGTCCCGGCGCAGGCCACGGAGCCCGCGCGGCAGACGGCACCCGCCGCCGAGCAGGGACCGAGCGTGTCCGGTGACGCGCCCTACCGCACCGATCTGCCCCCGCTGCGCACCCCCGAGCGGGCCTCGGCACAGGCCGTGCCGGGCGGCGCCCTGCCCGCGACCGTGTTCGCCGCGTACCGGCGTGCCGAGGAGGAGCTGGCGCGCAGCACGCCCGGCTGCCGGCTGCGCTGGCAACTGCTGGCCGCGATCGGCCAGGTGGAGTCCGGACAGGCGCGGGGCGGCCGGGTGACCCCGGACGGTACGACCGTGACGCCCATCCTCGGCCCCCGGCTGACCGGCGGCGCCTTCGCCGTCGTACCGGACACGGACGGCGGCGCGTACGACGGGGACGCGGTGTACGACCGGGCGGTCGGCCCGATGCAGTTCATCCCGTCGACCTGGGCCCGCTGGGGCGCGGACGGCAACGGCGACGGACGCGCGGACCCGGACAACGTCTACGACGCCGCTCTCGCCGCCGGCCGCTATCTGTGCGCGGGCGGCCGGGACCTGTCGAACCCCGCCGACCTGGACCGGGCGATCCTCGGCTACAACCACTCGGACACCTATCTGCGCACGGTCAAGGCCTGGTACGCGTTCTACCTGACGGGACACCGGGTGGTGCCGGACGCGCCCGCCGGGGCCGGGGACCGGCCGAAGCCGTCCCGCCCGAAGGCCCCGAAACCCTCGCCGAAGCCGTCGGACGACCGGAGGCCGGGCCGCCCGGGCCCTTCGCGCACGCCCTCGGCACCGCCCGCCTCGCCGTCCCCCGCCCCGTCCCGTACGGCCGGCGCCCCGAAGGAGTCCGGGGCGCCGCTGGTCCCCGTCCCCGAGCCGACCCTCACCCTGCCCGGCGGCGTGCTGCCCGGTGCCGAGTCGCTGACCTCCGGCAACAGCTCGAACACGATGGGCGCCTCCCCCTCCACAACCGCTGATACCCGGCGGTAATGTCGCCACCCGCCGGGAGCACCGGACCGGCGGGTGAGCGCGAAGGGGCCCTCATGGCGACGGACATGCCGGCGGACACAGCGGCCGCCGACGAGCGCTGGCGGCGCATGTGGAGCCACCGTGAGCAGTTGCTCAAGGTGGCCCGGCGCCGCTCGATGAGCCTCGAGGACGCCGAGGACGCCGTGCACGAGGCGATGCTGCGGGCCGCGGAGCGCCCGGACCTCGACGACGAGCGGCTCGGCGCCTGGCTGACGACGGTGACCATGCGGTTGTGCGTCGACCGGTACCGGCAGGTCAACCGCGAGGCGGAGGTGGGCAGCCGCCCCATGCTCGTCGCGCCGGGCCCGGTGCCGGTCGAGGAAGCGGTGTGCGACCGGGCCGAGGCGAAGTGGCTCGCCGTGCGCAGCGGGGAGCTGCCCGCCCGGCAGGCGGAGGCGCTGCGGCTGAAGTCCGAGGACCTGGACGTGAGCCAGGTCGCGGTGCGGATGGGGCTCAGCTACCGGACCGTCGAGTCGCTGCTCGCCCGGGCCCGGCGGACGCTGCGGGCCTCGCTGGCCGGCACGCTCGGGCTGGTCCTGTTCCTGGTCGGGCGCGGCCGGCTGCGCGGGGGCGGCAAGGCTCAGGCGGCCGCCGTCACCTCGACGGTGGCGACCCTGGCGGTCGCGGGATTCGTGCTGCCGTACGCGCTCCACGGGGGCCGAGACGGAAGCGGTTCCGTGCC
This sequence comes from Streptomyces sp. NPDC001093, assembly GCF_040298985.1. NCBI lineage: Bacteria > Bacillati > Actinomycetota > Actinomycetes > Kitasatosporales > Streptomycetaceae > Streptomyces > Streptomyces sp. NPDC001093. The sequence goes on from NZ_JBEPBF010000057.1 coordinate 26,215, forward strand.
CAGGCCTGCCGTGTCCAGCGGGGTGCGGGTGGCCGACAGCGGCGACAGCTCCGCCGGCACCGGGCAGGCGCGCCCTCCCAGGACGCACAGGCCGTCGGCGGCCCCGACTCGGGCAACGACTCGACCGCCCTCCGGCGAACCCGCCGTACCGCTCTCCGTGCCGCCCCTGCCGGAGGTCTCCTCGCCCTCGCTTCCGGAGCTGCCGGCGGAGTCCGCGGTGCCGTCGGTGCCGTCGGTGCCACCGCTGCCCAAGGCGCCGTCCCTCCCGTCCGTTTCCCTGCCGGTTGCCACGCCGAGCGTGCCGTCCGTGAAGCGGCCGGCGCGCGCCGCGCTGCCGTAGCAGGTCAAGCTGCCGTAGCACGCCGTAAACGCGTCCGAAAAAAATTCCCGGTCGCCGCGACGGACGCCCCGCCCCGCCCCGTAGAGCAGATGTCGGAGCTGCTCCACGGGCGAAGGGTGGAACCGGATGGGTGTCGAGATCTGTGTGGAAGGGCTGACCAAGTCCTTCGGTCACCAGGTCATCTGGGAGGACGTCTCGCTGACGCTGCCCGCCGGGGAGGTCTCGGTGCTGCTCGGCCCCTCGGGGACGGGCAAGTCGGTGTTCCTCAAGACGCTCGTCGGGCTGCTGAAACCGGAGCGCGGCTCGGTGAGGGTCGCGGGCCGGGACGTCACCCGACTGCGCGAACGCGACCTGTACGAGGTGCGGAAGCTGTTCGGTGTGCTGTTCCAGGACGGCGCCCTGTTCGGCTCCATGGACCTGTACGACAACATCGCCTTCCCGCTGCGCGAGCACACCCGCAAGTCCGAGACCGAGATCAGGCGCATCGTCCTCGAGAAGATGGAGATGGTCGGGCTGATCGGCGCCGAGGGCAAGCTGCCCGGCGAGATCTCCGGCGGCATGCGCAAGCGGGCCGGGCTCGCCCGTGCCCTGGTCCTCGACCCGGAGATCATCCTGTTCGACGAGCCGGACTCGGGCCTGGACCCGGTGCGCGTGGCGTATCTCAACCAGCTCATCGTCGACCTCAACGCACAGATCGACGCGACCTTCCTGATCGTCACCCACGACATCGCCTCCGCCCGGCAGGTGCCCGACAACATCGGGCTGCTGTTCCGGCGCGAGCTGGTGATGTTCGGACCCCGTGAGCGGCTGCTGGCCAGTGACGAGCCGGTCGTACGGCAGTTCCTGAACGGCCGGATGCAGGGGCCGATCGGCATGGCGGAGGAGAAGGACGCGGCCCTGGTCGAGCAGGAGCTGGCCCAGATCGACGAGGGCGGCCCGGCCGAGGGCCTCACTCCCCGACTGCTGCCGAGCCCGGGCATCACCCGTCCGCCCCGCTGGGAGGCGATCGCGAGACGGGAGGCCGAGCTGCACGGGACGGGGGTGACGGGCGGATGAGCCTCTCCCCGGCGGGTGCGCTCAGGCACTCGGGCAATCTGTTCGCGATGGCGCTGGACGTCGTCCGCACCCTGCCCCGACGGCCGTTCCAGGCACGGGAGTTCATCCAGCAGGCGTGGTTCGTGGCGAGCGTGACGATCCTGCCGACGGCTCTGGTCTCGATCCCGTTCGGGGCGGTCATCGCGCTCCAGATCGGCAGCCTGACCCGGCAGCTGGGCGCGCAGTCGTTCTCCGGTGCCGCGTCCGTGCTCGCCGTGCTGCGCGAGGCCTCGCCGATCGTCACCGCCCTGCTGATCGCGGGCGCGGGCGGTACGGCGATCTGCGCGGACCTCGGGGCGCGCAAGATCCGGGACGAGATCGACGCGATGCAGGTGCTCGGCATCGACCCGATCCACCGGCTCGTCGTACCGCGTGTGCTCGCGTCGATGGTCGTGGCCGTCCTCCTCAACGGCCTGGTCTCGGTCGTCGGCGTCGCGGGCGGCTATTTCTTCAACGTCGTCCTCCAGCACGGCACACCCGGCGCCTATCTGGCCTCCTTCACCACCCTCGCCCAGCTGTCCGACCTGTGGGCGGCCGAGATCAAGGCGCTGGTGTTCGGGGCCATCGCGGCGATCGTCGCCTCGTACAAGGGACTGTCGGCGAAGGGCGGGCCGAAGGGCGTCGGCGATGCCGTCAACCAGTCCGTGGTGATCACCTTCATGTTGCTGTTCGTGACCAACTTCGTGATGACCGCCGTGTACTTCCAGGTCGTCCCGCAGAGGGGTTAGCCGATGAGACTTCTCGACCGCCCCTTGCGCTCCCTCGAAGAGCTGGGCACCCAACTGTCCTTCTACGGCCGCTCGCTCGCCTGGACCGGCCGCACCCTGCGCCGCTACAAGAAGGAGATCCTGCGGCTGCTCGCCGAGGTCAGCTTCGGGCGCGGTGCGCTCGCCGTCGTCGGCGGCACGGTCGGCGTGATCGCCTTCCTGTCCTTCTTCACCGGCACCGAGGTCGGCCTCCAGGGCTACGCGGCCCTGAACCAGCTCGGCACCTCCAACTTCGTGGCGTTCCTGTCGGCGTACTTCAACACCCGGGAGATCGCCCCGCTGGTGGCCGGACTCGCCCTGTCCGCGACGGTCGGCGCCGGATTCACCGCGCAGCTCGGCGCGATGCGGATCAGCGAGGAGACCGACGCGCTGGAGGTGATGGGCGTCCCGTCGCTGCCGTTCCTGGTGACGACGCGGATGATCGCCGGCTTCGTCGCGGTGATCCCGCTGTACGTGATCGGGCTGCTGTCCTCGTATCTCGCCGCCCGCACCATCACCACCGGCTACTACGGGCAGTCGACCGGCACCTACGACCACTACTTCCAGCAGTACCTGCCGCCGGTGGACGTCCTGTGGTCCTTCGGCAAGGTGATCGTCTTCGCCGTGCTGATCATCCTGGTGCACTGCTACTACGGCTACCACGCGAGCGGCGGCCCGGCGGGCGTCGGCGTCGCGGTGGGCCGGGCGGTGCGGACGTCCATCGTGGCCATCAACGTCCTGGACTTCTTCCTGAGCCTCGCGATCTGGGGCGCCAACACGACCGTACGGATCTCGGGGTGAGCCGGTGAGAACGCTGAGACTCAGGCTGTACGGCATCGCGTTCCTCGCCGTCCTCGCGTTGCTGCTGTCGCTCGCCGTGGCCGTCTACCGGCAGGCGTTCACGTCCGTCGTACCGATCACCCTGGAGGCCGACAGCCTCGGCAACCAGCTCGATCCGGCCGCCGACGTCAAGCTGCGCGGGGTGCTGGTCGGCGAGGTGCGCGAGGTGCACGCCGACGGCACGAAGGCCACGCTCGACATCGCGCTCAAGCCGCAGTACGTCACGTACATCCCGGCCGACGTGCACGCGCGGCTGCTGCCCAAGACACTGTTCGGCGAGAAGTACGTCGACCTCGTGGCGCCCCCTCGCTCTGCGCAGTCGTCGGCTCGGCCCATCCGCGCCGGGGACGTCATCACCCAGGACCGTACGCGGGTGGGCATCGAGGTGCAGCAGCTGATGAACGACCTGCTGCCGCTGCTGCGGACCGTCCGGCCGGGTGAACTCAACGCCACCCTCTCGGCGTTCGCCACCGCGCTGGAGGGCCGCGGCGACCGGGTCGGCGACAACCTCACCCGCGTCGAGGGCTATCTGCGCCGCCTCAACCCGCACCTGCCGTCCATCAAGGAGGACATCTCGCGGTTCGCGGACGTCGCCGAGGTCTACGGCGACGCCGCACCCGACCTGATGCGGATCCTGCGCAACACGGTCACCACCAGCCGGACGATCGTGGCGAAGCAGGACCAGCTGGCGGCAGGGCTCCGCTCGACCGCCGCCGTGGCGGGCACGGCGGACGACTTCCTCGCCGAGAACGGCGACCGGCTGATCACCCTGGGCCGGGTCTCCCGCCCCACGCTGGAACTCTTCGCCCGCTACTCCCCCGAGTACCCGTGCCTGCTGAAGGGCCTGGTCCGGCAGGAGAGGGCGTCGGAGGACGCGTTCCGGGGCGGGGAGATGCGGATCACCCTCGAGGTCGTACGGCCGCAGGGGGCGTACCGGCCCGGTGAGGAGCCGGTGTACGGCGAGCGGTCCGGCCCGAACTGCCGTGGGCTGCCGGATCCGCCGGTGCCCGGGCCCAAGCCCCATCTGAACGACGGTACGTCCGCCCCGAGTTCGGGCGGCCCACTCCCCGGAGGTGTCAACGTGTCCGCCACCGCGGCCGAGCAGCGGGCCGTCGGCTCGCTCGTTGCCCCCGTCATGGGCGTCCCCGCGGACCAGGTGCCGCCCGTCGCGACCCTGCTGTTCGGGCCGCTCGCGCGCGGAACGGCGGTGAGTGTCGCATGAGCGGGGCAGGAGCCCGGCAGACCGCCGGACCACTGGTCAAGTTCAGCCTCTTCGCGCTGGTCACCAGCGCGGCGACGGCATTGCTCGCCGCCACCATCGTCAACGTCTCCTTCACCCCGCAGGACACCTACCACGCGGTGTTCTCCGACGTCACCGGGCTGGAGACCGGCGACGACATCCGGGTGGCCGGAGTGCGGGTCGGGGAGGTCGAGGGCATCCGGATCAAGGACCGGACCCTGGCCGAGGTCACGTTCACCGTCACCGCCGACCGGCCGTTGCTCGCCGACACCCACGCGGTCGTCCGCTACCGCAACCTGGTCGGGCAGCGGTACATCGCACTGACCGAGGGCGCCGGCGACGTCGGCAGGCGACTGCGGCCGGGCGGCACCATCCCGCTGTCCCGGACCCAGCCGGCGCTGGACCTCAACGCCCTGCTGAACGGCTTCAAGCCGCTGTTCGCGGCGCTCAGCCCGAACGATGTCAACCAGCTGGCCACCGAGATCGTCCAGACCCTCCAGGGCGAGGGCGGCACGGTGAACAGCCTGCTCACGCACACGGCCTCGCTCACCACGACCCTCGCCGACCGCGACCGGCTGATCGGCTCGGTGATCGACAACCTCAACACCGTCCTGGGGACGCTCGACAAGCGCGGCTCCCGCTTCTCCGATCTGCTCACGCAGCTGCGCCGGGTGATCTCGGGGCTGTCCGCCGACCGCAAGCCCATCGGGGAGTCCCTGGTCGGCATCGGCGAGCTCACGGACGCCACGGCGGGGCTGCTGAAGGACGCGCGTCCACCGCTGAAGGACGACATCGCCGGCCTCGGCGATCTCACCGGAACGCTGAACGACAACCAGAACACCGTGGAGGGCGTCCTGAAACGGCTGCCGAACAAGCTCGACAAGCTCACCGGGACGGCGTCCTACGGCTCGTGGTTCAACTTCTACCTCTGCGACTTCGACGGCCGGATCGTGCTGCCGAAGACGAAGCAGGTGATCAGCCCGGAGCTGCACGTGGCACAGGCGAGGTGTGGCGGATGAGCATGCGTGTCCCACGGCGCAGGGTCCGCCGCCCCGAACCGCTGGTGAAGGTACGGGTCCTGCCACCGAGACTGCCGAGGCTCCTGCCCCGGCTGCCGAGGCGCAAGGCGCGCCCCGAGCCCTTGGTGAAAGTGCGCGTCCTGCCGCCCCGGTTGCCGAGGCTCCTACCCCGGCTCCCGAAGCGCAGGCCCCGCCCCCAGCCCCTGGTGAAGGTGCGCGTCCTGCCGCCGAGGCCGCCCAGGATGCGGCTGCGGCGCCCTCGGCTGAAGCCCTTCCGCGAGCGGAACCCGGTCGTCGTGGGCGCCGTCGGTCTCACCGTTCTCGCGCTGCTCACCGTCGCCGCCTTCAACGCCGACAGTCTGCCGCTGATCGGCGGCGGCGACACGTACAGCGCGGCCTTCTCGGAGGCCGGCGGGCTCAAGCCGGGTGACGAGGTACGGATCGCCGGCGTCAAGGTCGGCAAGGTCGAGGACGTCGGCCTGGACGGCGACCACGTCAAGGTCACCTTCAAGGTGAAGGGACACCCGGCGTTCGGCACCGACACGGGCGCGTCGATCCGGGTCAGGACGATCCTCGGCGCGAAGTACCTGGCCCTCTCCCCCGGCGGGCCCGGGCAGTTGAAGCCGGGCAGCGAGATCCCGATCGGGCGGACGGTGTCGGCGTACGACGTCGTCCAGGCCTTCAGCGACCTCACGACCACCACCGAGGAGGTCGACACGGACCGGCTCGCGAAGGCGCTGGACACGATCTCTCTCACCTTCCAGGACTCGCCCGCGGAGGTGCGGGCGTCGATCAAGGGACTGTCGCGGATCTCCCGGACCGTCGCCTCCCGCGACAAGGCGCTGCGCGGGCTCCTCGACCACGCGAACGGGGTCACCAAGGTGCTGGCCGGCCACACGAAGGACTTCTCCGCACTGGTGAAGGAGGGAGACGAGCTGTTCAAGGAGATCGGCAGGCGGCGCGCGGCCATCCACCAGCTGCTCAGGAGTTCCGCGCTGCTGGGCATCCAGCTCTCCGGCCTGGTCGACGACAACGGCAAGCAGATCGGACCGGCCCTGAAGAACCTCGACACCTTCGTGACCATGCTCGAACGCAACCAGGCGAGCCTCGACCGCAGCGTCAAGCTCCTCGCGCCGTACGTGCGGCTGTTCACCAACACCCTCGGCAACGGCCGCTGGTTCGACTCCTACGTCCAGAACCTGGTCGCCGCCCCGGTCACACCCCGGACGGGAGGCACCCGATGACCCGCAGACTCCTGGCCCTGTTCACCGCGCTCGCGGTCGTCGCAGGCCTCGCCGCCGTCCTGTGGCCCGGCCCCGACCCCGTCCGGGTCACGGCGTACTTCCCGCGCACCGTCGGCATCTACCCCGGCTCGGACGTCCGCGTCCTCGGTGTCCGCATCGGCGAGGTCAGGAAGATCACGCCGGAGGGCGGCCGGGTGCGGGTGGAGCTGGAGTACGACCGGGGCCGTAAGGTGCCCGCGAACGCGCAGGCCGCCATCATCAACTCCTCGGTGGTCAGCGACCGTTATGTGCAGCTGCTGCCGGTGTACCGGAAGGGACCCGTGCTGCGGGACGGCGACGTCATCCCCGAGTCCCGTACGGCCGTCCCCGTCGAGCTGGACCGGATCTTCGACAGCCTGCACACCACCGCGGAGGCGCTCGGCCCGGACGGCGCCAACAAGAAGGGCGCGCTGTCCCGGCTGCTCGGGGTGAGCGCCGACAACCTCCGGGGGCAGGGCGAGAACCTCAACCGCACGGTCGGGGACCTCTCCCAGGCGGTCACCACGCTGTCCGACGGGCGCGGCGACCTGTTCGGGACCGTGCGGAACCTGCAGGTGTTCACGGCCGCGCTGGCGGCGGACGACACCAGCGTGCGGTCCTTCGACACCGACCTCGCCGACGTGGCCGGGCAGCTGGCCGGCGAGCGCAAGGATCTCGCGGCCGCGCTGAAGTACCTGGCCGCCGCCCTCGGTGACGTGTCCGGCTTCGTGAAGGGCAACAAGAAGGCGCTGACCTCGGACGTCAAGGGCCTGGCCAAGGTCACCCAGGTGCTCGTCACCCAACGGGCCGCACTGGAGGAGCTGTTGACCGTCGCGCCCACCGGCCTGTCGAACCTGCAGAACGCCTACAACCCCGCGGCCGGCACCCTCGACACCCGCAACAACGCACAGACCTCCCAGGACCCGGCGTCCCTGCTCTGCTCGATCCTGAGGACGACCGGGGACGAGGGCGGCAAGAACCCCGACTGCACGGACCTGAGGAAACTCTTCGGCTCCCTGCCCAAGGTGCCGTCGGCCCCTTCGGGGACGGGCACGGTCGACAAGACCCTCGGCGGAATCCTGGGGGCACGGGCATGAGTGTGCTGCGCAAGGGCCGGGTGGCCGCCTGGACGGCGGTCGGCTCACTGCTGCTGACCGGCTGCGAGTTCAACGGCTGGTACGACATCCCCCTCCCCGGCGGCGCAGCCTCGGACGGCCACGCCTACCACGTCACCGTCGAGTTCCGGGACGTCCTGGACCTGGTGCCGCAGTCGGCGGTGAAGGTCAACGACGTCACCGTGGGCGCGGTCGAGAAGGTGGAGCTGGACGGCTGGCACGCGCGGGTGCGGCTCAGGATCGCCGACTCGGTGAAGCTGCCCGGCAACGCGGTCGCCGACCTGAGGCAGACCAGCATGCTCGGCGAGAAGTACGTGGCCCTGTCCGCGCCGGCCGGCACGCCGGCTGTCGGACGGCTCCGCGACGGCGACCGCATCCCGCTCTCCCGCAGCGGCCGCAACGCGGAGGTCGAGGAGGTGCTGTCGGCCCTGTCCGCGCTGCTCAACGGCGGCGGGGTGGCCCAGCTGAAGACGATCACCGTAGAGCTGAACAAGGCCCTGAACGGCCGTGAGGACCGGGTCAGGTCACTGCTGAAGCAGCTCGACACGTTCCTCGGCGGCCTCGACGACCAGCGCGGCGAGATCGTGCGCGCGCTCAAGGGCGTGGACCGGCTCGCCGAGCGGCTGAAGAAGGAGAACAAGACGATCGCCCTCGCCGTCGACACCATGCCGCCGGCCCTGAAGGCCCTCGCCGACCAGCGCCGCGACCTGACGAAGATGCTCACCGCCCTGTCCAGGCTCGGCACGACCGGCACCAAGGTGGTGAACGCCTCCCACGACGACACCGTCGCCGACCTGAAGAGTCTGCGGCCCGTCCTGCAGGAGCTGAACAAGGCGGGCGACGACCTGCCCAACTCTCTCGATCTGCTGACCACGTATCCGTTCCCGCGCAACGCCACCGACGCGGTCAAGGGCGACTACGTCAACCTGAAGATCACCGCCGACCTCGACCTGGCGGGCATCTACGGCAACCTCGGTGGCAGGCCCGGCAAGGGCGGGAGCGCCCCGACGCCCGGGACCCCGCGTCTTCCGGGCGTCCCCACGCCGGCCCCCCTGCCGTCCCTGCCGGCCACTCCGTCCCTCCCGCCCACCCCGTCCCTGCCCTCCGTACCCACCGTGCCCCCGAAGCCCTCCGACGGCAGCACCGTGCTGTGTCCGCCGGTGTGCACCGCGGCCTACGACACCGCGGACGGCGCGCGTCGCCTCCCTCCCGGGGTGGACCTCGGCCTGGCCGAGCTGATGCTGAAGGGGATACTGCCGTGATCACACGTACGGTCAGGGCCCAGCTGCTCGCCTTCGCGACCGTCACCGCCCTCGGGGTGTCGTACGTCGGCGCCCGGTACACGGGCCTGGTGGACGACGTGCTGCACCGTGGATACACCGTGCGCGCCGACTTCGCCGAGTCCGGGGGCGTGTTCCCCGGTGCGGAGGTCACCTACCGCGGGGTGCCGGTGGGCCGCGTGGGCGACCTGCGGCTGACCGGGTCCGGGGTCTCGGTGGCGCTGAAGATCGCGGACGGTGCCCCGAGGATCCCGGCCGACACGCTCGCGGTGATCGCCGACCGTTCGGCGGTGGGCGAGCAGTACGTCGACCTCCAGCCGCGCGGGTCCGGCGGGCCGTACCTCATCGACGGCAGCCCGATCCCGCGCAGCCGCACCCGGACCCCGCTGCCGGTCACCGAGCTGGTCCTCAGCCTCGACCGGCTGGTCAACTCGGTCGGCAAGGACGATCTCCGGGTCACCGTCGACGAGTTGGGCAAGGCGTTCGCCGGCACCGGGCCGGACCTGAGCCGCCTGGTCGACTCCGGCAACTCCCTGGTGGAGTCGGCGTCCGCATCGCTCCCGCAGACGGTCTCGCTGATCGAGGACTCGCGGAAGGTGCTGAAGACCCAGGCGGACCAGGGCTCGGCCATCAAGTCGTTCTCCCGCGATCTGGCGACGCTCACCGAGCAGTTGAGGTCGAGCGACGGCGATCTGCGCCGGCTGATCGGCAACACGGTGCCCGCCACGCAGGAGCTCGACTCCCTGCTGAAGTCCACCCGGCCGCAGGTGCCGGTCCTGCTGGCCAACCTCGTCAGCGGCGGCCAGATCACCCTGGCCCGGCTGCCCGGCGTCGAGCAGGCCCTGGTCACGCTCCCGCTCACCGTGGCGGGCAGCTACACGGTCATCCCCGGCGACGGCACCACCCACTTCGGGCTGACCGTGAACGCCGACGACCCGCCCGCCTGCACCCAGGGCTACGGCACCCGGCGCCGCGATCCCGCCGACACCGCCCCGCGCCCGGCGAACACCGACGCCCGCTGCACCGCGCCGCGCGGCAGCAAGACCTCGGTGCGCGGTGCGCAGAACGCCCCCGGCGCGACTCCCGGCGCGCACGGCGCGAACCAGGCCGCGTTCGTGGCCCCGTACGACCCGGAGACCGGTGCCCTGACCGGCCCGGACGGCAGGCCCGTCGAGATCGGCTCGACGGGCGGCGAACAGACCGTCTTCGGAAAGGAGTCGTGGCAATGGCTGCTCGTGGGACCGATGGCATGACAGGGGGGCGCATGCGGCTGGTGCCGGCCGGCCTTGTCGCCGCGACCGTGCTGACGACCGTGCTCTCCGTCTGGCTGGGCCTGAAAGTGGCCGACCAGCGCGGGGTGGAACAGCGCCGCCAGGAGGTCCTGGCGGCGGCCCGCCAGTCGGCGCTGAACTTCACCTCGCTCGACTACCGGCACTACGACCGGGACAGCCACAACGTGCTGGACGGCGCCACCGGCGACTTCAAGAAGCAGTTCGCGGCGCAGACCGCCCAGTTGACGAAGCTGGTCGCGCAGAACAGGTCGGTGTCCGAGGGGCAGGTGCTCGATGCGGGCATCGTGCGGTCCGACGCGCGCTCGGCCCGGGTGCTGGTCGTGGCCGACAGCAAGGTGACCAACACCGCCGCGCCCGAGGGCCAGGCGCGCACCTACCGGCTCCAGCTCGACCTCGTGCGGGTCGGCGGCCGCTGGCTGACCTCCGACGTCACGTTCGTGGGCTGACCCGCCGGTGAGGCCATCAGTGAGGAGAGACATCATGGCGAACCCGACCTCCCGAGCCCGCGGCAGCGGCTCCCCGGCCCGCCGGACCCTGACCGCGGCCGCCCGCGCGGCGGCCAAGCGCGCCGGGCGGCCGGAGCGCGCCACCCGCCAGGAGGAGGACGTTTCCCCCGGGCGCACGCTGCTCATCGATCCTCCGGCGGACGGCTGGGAGGACCCGCCGGAGCCCGAGCCGTCCGACTCACCCGAGTCGTCCGAGCACGAGCCGGAGAAGAGCGAGCCGGAGAAGAGGGCGCCGGAGGAGAGCGCGCCCCCGCGCCTGGCCGGACGGCCCGTGCTCCTCGCGGTACTGGGTGCCGTACTCGTGGCCGCGCTGGTCGTGGCCGCCGTACTGGGCTGGCGGTACCAGGAGGGGCGGCAGGCGGAGCAGGCCCGCGGGGAGGCCCTCGCGGCCGCGCGGAAGGCGGCGCCGGTCGTGCTGTCGTACGACTACCGGCACCTGGACCGCGACTTCACCCGGGCCCGTGCCCTGCTGACCGGACACTTCCGCGACGAGTACGGCAGGACCACGAAGACGGTGGTCGCGCCGACCGCGACGAAGTACCAGGGGGTGGTGAAGGCGACCGTGGCCACCCCCGCCGACGGCGGCGCCCCCGCGGCCTCCGTCGTGTCGGCGACGCCGGACAGGGCCGTCGTCCTGCTCTTCGTCAACCAGGTGACCGAGAGCACCCAGGTCCCCGCGCCCCGGCTGGATCTGAACCGGGTGCGGATGACGCTCACCCGCACCTCCGACGGCTGGAAGGTGAGCGGCGTCGACGCCCTCTGACCAGGCCTTCACAGGTGCCCCCGCGCGATCGCGCGGGGGCACTTTTTCGTGGGCTCTCTTGACAGTCCTCCACCCCCACAGGCAATCTTTCCATACAGCAGAAACGAACTTCCGCTATACGGAAATTACAGGGAAGGGAGCGCCGTCCCCGTGGGATTCGCAGACCAGCGCTTCAACGTCAACCTGTCGATCCTCTTCACGGAACTCCCGCTCCTGGAGCGTCCCGCGGCCGCCGCCGCGGCGGGCTTCACGGCGGTCGAGCTGTGGTGGCCCTGGGTCGACTCCCCCACCCCCGAGCAGTCCGAGCTCGACGCACTGAAGAAGGCGATCGAGGACGCGGGCGTCCAGCTCACGGGCCTGAACTTCTACGCCGGGCAGCTGCCGGGCCCGGACCGCGGCGCCCTGTCGATCCCGGGCGAGGAGTCGGAGAGGTTCCGCGCCAACATCGACGTGGCCATCGCCTTCGCCCGGTCCCTGGGCTGCACGACGTTCAACGCCCTGTACGGCAACCGCGTCGACGGCGTGGTCCCGGCCGAGCAGGACGCGCTCGCCCTGGAGAACCTGGTCCTCGCGGCCCGGGCCGTCGGCCGGGTCGGCGGGACCGTCCTGATCGAGGCCCTCAACCAGCCCGAGTCGCCGAAGTGCCCGATCGTGAGCGCGCCCAAGGCGATCGAGATCGTGGACAAGGTCAACGAGGCGACGGGACTCGGGAACGCGAAGTTCCTGATGGACCTGTACCACCTGTCCATGAACGGCGAGGACCTGCCTTCGGTCATCGAGCGGTACGCGGCGAAGACCGGCCATGTGCAGATCGCGGACAACCCCGGCCGCGGCGCCCCCGGGACGGGTTCGCTCCCGCTGGAGGAGCTGCTCGACCAGCTGAAGAAGGCCGGATACGACGGCTGGGTCGGCCTGGAGTACAAGCCGGGCGACCGTCCGAGCGCCGAGGCCTTCGACTGGCTCCCGCGCGAAGCGCGTGCCGCGCGCTGAACCCCCCTGACTTTGCAAGGCAGTTGAGAGAGGCACCCCCAATCATGAGCAGCAACCTTCCCAAGATCGCGTGGATCGGCCTCGGCATCATGGGCTCCCCCATGTCCGAGAACCTGATCAAGGCGGGTTACCAGGTCACCGGCTTCACCCTCGAGCAGGACAAGCTGGACCGCCTGGCCGCCGCCGGCGGCACCGCCGCCTCCTCCATCGCCGAGGCCGTGCGCGACGCCGACGTGGTCATCACGATGGTGCCCGCGTCCCCGCAGGTCGAGGCCATCTCCTACGGCCCGGACGGCATCCTGGAGAACGCGAAGCAGGGCGCCCTGCTGATCGACATGTCCTCGATCACCCCGCAGACCTCCGTGGACCTCGCGAAGGCCGCCAAGGACAAGGGCATCCGGGTGCTGGACGCCCCGGTGTCCGGCGGTGAGGCCGGCGCCGTCGAGGCCGTACTGTCGATCATGGTGGGCGGTGAGCAGGCCGACTTCGACCAGGCCAAGCCGATCTTCGAGGCGCTGGGCAAGACCATCGTGCTGTGCGGCCCGCACGGCTCCGGCCAGACCGTGAAGGCCGCCAACCAGCTGATCGTCGCCGTGAACATCCAGGCGTGCGCCGAGGCCGTGGTCTTCCTGGAGAAGTCGGGCGTGGACCTCGCGGCCGCGCTGGACGTCCTCAACGGCGGCCTCGCCGGCTCGACCGTGCTGACACGGAAGAAGGACAACTTCCTCAGCCGCGACTTCAAGCCGGGCTTCCGCATCGACCTGCACCACAAGGACATGGGCATCGTCACCGACGCCGCCCGCAACGTCGGCGCGGCCCTTCCGGTCGGTGCCGTGGTCGCCCAGCTGGTCGCCTCGCTGCGCGCCCAGGGCGACGGCGGCCTGGACCACTCGGCCCTGCTGCGGGCGGTCGAGCGCCTCTCCGGCGCTCAGCTGTAGAGACTTCCGGGCCGCGGCACCGCTGACACCTGTCCTGTCGCGCCCAGGCGGCGCCGCGGCCCGGAATCGAATTCAACAAACTGTTGACGCCCACACCACCAACTTTTAGGCTCCACGAAGCGGAAACAGGTTTCCGCTGACACCCGCACGGAAGGTCCCCGATGTCGAAGCGCGTGCTCACGACAGAGTCCGGCGCCCCGGTCGCCGACAACCAGAATTCCGCCTCCGCCGGCGTCGGCGGCCCGCTCCTGATCCAGGACCAGCAGCTCCTGGAGAAGCTCGCGCGCTTCAACCGCGAGCGCATCCCGGAGCGCGTGGTGCACGCCCGTGGCTCCGGTGCGTACGGCCACTTCGAGGTGACGGACGACGTCACCGGCTTCACCCACGCCGACTTCCTGAGCGCGATCGGCAAGCGCACCGAGGTGTTCGTACGCTTCTCGACGGTGGCCGACTCCCTCGGCGGCGCCGACGCCGTGCGTGACCCGCGCGGCTTCGCGGTGAAGTTCTACACCGAGGAGGGCAACTACGACCTCGTCGGCAACAACACCCCGGTGTTCTTCATCAAGGACCCGATCAAGTTCCCCGACTTCATCCACTCGCAGAAGCGCGACCCCTTCACGGGCCGCCAGGAGCCGGACAACGTCTGGGACTTCTGGGCACACGCCCCCGAGGCCACGCACCAGGTGACCTGGCTGATGGGCGACCGCGGCATCCCGGCGTCGTACCGGCACATGAACGGCTACGGCTCGCACACCTACCAGTGGACGAACGCCGAGGGCGAGGCCTTCTTCGTCAAGTACCACTTCAAGACGAACCAGGGCATCCGCTCCCTGAGCGCCGAGCAGGCCGCGGAGCTCGCGGGCAAGGACCCCAACTCCCACCAGACGGACCTGCTGCAGGCGATCGAGCGGGGCGTGCACCCGTCCTGGACCCTGTACGTGCAGCTCATGCCGGCGGCCGAGGCGGCGGACTACCGCTTCAACCCGTTCGACCTGACCAAGGTGTGGCCGCACAAGGACTACCCGCTGCAGCGGGTGGGCCGCCTGGTGCTGGACCGCAACCCGGACAACGTCTTCGCCGAGGTCGAGCAGGCCGCGTTCTCCCCGAACAACTTCGTTCCGGGCATCGGCGCCTCCCCCGACAAGATGCTCCAGGGCCGCCTGTTCGCCTACGCCGACGCGCACCGCTACCGCCTGGGCGTCAACCACACCCTGCTGGCCGTGAACGCCCCGAAGGCGACGACCGCGCAGAACTACGGCCGCGACGGCTTCATGGCGGTCAACGGCCAGGGCCGTCACGCCAAGAACTACGAGCCGAACTCCTACGACGGCCCGGTGGAGACCGGCCGCCCGCTGTCAGCCCCGCTGGCGGTCTCCGGCCACACGGGCAACCACGAGGCCCCGCTCCACACCAAGGACGACGACTTCTACCAGGCGGGCGAGCTGTACCGCCTGATGTCCGCGGAGGAGAAGTCCCGCCTCGTCGCGAACATCGCCGGCGGCCTCTCGCAGGTCTCCCGCGACGACGTGATCGAGAAGAACCTGGCCCACTTCCACGCCGCCGACCCGGAGTACGGCAGGCGCGTGGAGGAGGCGGTCCGCGCCCTGCGCGAGGACTGAGACCAGGAACCCGCAAGCAGCGTACGGAATCCGACGGGAGGTCAGGATCTCCGCACGCGGCCCGCGCGGCACGCCGTACGGCCCGGATGAGGGGTGACCGTACGGCCGTGGGCGCGGGCAGGGCGAGGACCGTGGCGGCGTGCGAGCCAGTGCGGTGGTGAAGGACCGAGCCCCCTTCTCGACCAGAGGGAAGGGGCCCCGGCTCCGTCGCACGCCCCCACGGTCCCACCCAGCCCCCCTTTCCGGGGGCCACCCCGCTCCGTCCGGCGGCGCGAACGACCTGTCGCGCCCAGCCTCGCGCCGTCGGACGGTCACCATACGGACACGAAGCGCTCCCCCGGCCAGGGGGAGCGCTTCGTGCTGTCCGGGCGCGGCCCGGGCCCGGCGTGCGGGCCCGCCGTATCCGCAGGACGCTGAGGGCATGGGCAATCCGACGCAGTATCCGCACATCGTGGTCCACTCCCCGGCCCTGGACGGGTCCCGGCGGGTGACCGAGGGGGACGTGACCCTGGGCATCGCCTCGCACCTGGACGACGTCGTGGAGATTCTCCGGCTGGCCGACCTGGACCGGATCGAGGTGGAGGAGAGCGATCTCATCGAGTGGCAGGGCGGCGGGCCCGACGACTGGCCGGGGCTGTCGGAGCACGAGCTGTAGCGGCTCGGCGTACGGCAGCGGTCGTAGGCGGGCTACGCCATCCTCAAATCAACCTCTGAACCCCGCGGCTCAGGCTTCAACCGCCCCCGCAGCGGGGCAGATTAGGAGCACAGGGGGCCCGCCGGCACGGGGGCGGCGGGCCCCGGCCACGGGGGAGCACGGGGGACGCAACGGGGGTGCCACGGGGGACGCGAAAGGGCGGCCCGTCCTTCCGGACGGGCCGCCCTTGGTGTGCGGTGCGGGGTCAGACCTTCAGCGGCTTGATCGACGTCGGCGCGTGACCCGGCTCGGTGGCCAGGTCCTCGAACTCGGAGATGTCGCTGATGTCCATGGTGCGGCTCATCGAGATGTTGGTGATCCGCTCCAGGATCGCCTCGACGACGACCGGCACCCGGTACTCGGCGGCCAGCTTCTTCGCCTGCTCGAACGCCGCGCCCAGCTGGTCCGGCTCGGTGACCCGGATCGCCTTGCAGCCCAGGCCCTCGGCGACCTTCACGTGGTCGACGCCGTAGACGCCGATCTCGGGCGTGTTGATGTTCTCGAACTCCAGGTTGACCTGGAAGTTGATGTCCAGGCCGATCTGCGCCTGGCGGATCAGGCCGAGGTAGGCGTTGTTCACCAGCACGTGGACGTACGGGATCCTGTGCTGGGCGGCGACCGCCAGCTCCTCGATCAGGAACTGGAAGTCGTAGTCGCCGGAGAGGGCGACCACCGGGCTGTCCGGGTCGGCCTTGGCGACGCCGATCGCGGCCGGGATGGTCCAGCCGAGCGGGCCGGCCTGGCCGCAGTTGATCCAGTGGCGCGGCTTGTAGACGTGCAGCATCTGCGCGCCGGCGATCTGGGAGAGGCCGATGGTGGTGACGTACCGGGTGTCCGGGCCGAAGGCCTTGTTCATCTCCTCGTACACGCGCTGCGGCTTCATCGGCACATTGTCGAAGTGCGTACGGCGCAGGAGGGAGGCCTTGCGCTCCTGGGTGGAGGCGACCCAGTCGGCGCGGTCGGGCAGCTTGCCGGCGGCCTTCAGCTCCTTGGCCACCTCGACGAACAGCTCCAGCGCGGCCTTGGCGTCGGAGACGACGCCGTAGTCCGGCGGGAAGATCTTGCCGATCTGGGTGGGCTCGATGTCGACGTGGACGAACGTGCGGTCGCCGCGGTAGACGTCGAGCTTGTAGCCGGTGTGGCGGTTGGCCCAGCGGTTGCCGATGCCGAGGACGAAGTCCGACTCCAGGAAGTTGGCGTTGCCGTACCGGTGCGAGGTCTGGACGCCGACCATGCCGGCGTTCAGCTCGTGGTCGTCGGGCAGCGCGCCCCAGCCCATCAGGGTGGGGATGACCGGGGTCTGGGTCAGCTCGGCGAACTCCACCAGGAGGTCGACGGCGTCGGCGCCGATGATGCCGCCGCCGGCCACGATGACCGGGCGCTCCGACTCCAGAAGAAAGGTGATCGCCTTCTCGATCTGGGCGCGGGTCGCGGCCGGCTTGTAGACGGGCAGCGGCTCGTACGTCTCCGGGTCGAACTCGATCTCGGTGAGCTGGACGTCGATCGGCAGGTCGATCAGGACCGGGCCGGGGCGGCCGGAGCGCATCAGGTGGAAGGCCTGCTGGAAGACGCCGGGGACCTGCGCGGCCTCCAGCACGGTGACCGCCATTTTGGTGACCGGCTTGGCGATCGAGGCGATGTCGACGGCCTGGAAGTCCTCCTTGTGGATCACGTGGGTGGGCGCCTGGCCCGTGATGCACAGGATCGGGATGGAGTCGCCGATGGCCGAGTACAGGCCGGTGATCATGTCGGTGCCGGCCGGGCCGGAGGTGCCGATGCAGACGCCGATGTTGCCCGGCTTGGTGCGGGTGTACCCCTCGGCCATGTGCGAGGCGCCCTCGACATGGCGGGCGAGGGTGTGGTTGATGCCGCCACCCTCCTTGAGCGCCTTGTAGAAGGGGTTGATCGCCGCGCCCGGCACACCGAAGGCGTCGGTGACGCCCTCGCGCTTGAGGATCTCAACTGCCGCGCGGGCAGCGGTCATACGAGCCATCGAGTACTCCTGCTTCGGCTTCTCGGATGCGTACTCCCGTCGCGCCCCGCGGTGAGCACAGTCTCCAGATGGTCAAACTTCCGCATTGCGGAAATTAACTTCTACTATCTGGAATCAATGTAGAAGCGCACACCAACTGTCGTCAAGAGAGGTGCAGACGGGCCAAGCGCCGGACAAGCGGCGCGAGAAGGAGGACGATGGGGCCGCTGTCCCGACGCGACTGTTCCGACGTGACGCCTGGGGGTGGGCCATGCCCGAGAGCGTGCCGGTGCGCTGCCCGGCCTGCCGGCGCGAGCACGTCTACACCGCGCCGGTGTATCCGTGCGTGTGCGGCGCGCCCACCGCCCCGCGGCTGGATCCGGCCACCGAGCCTGCCGTGGCGGCCCACCGGGCCTGGGACGACGAGTGGATCTCCGTGCCCTGCGCCGCCTGCGGGCGCCTGAGCCAGTGGCCCCACCCGGAGCTGGGCTGCTCCTGCGGCACGGTCCTGCGCGTCCCGGTGGCGATCACGCCTCCGACAGCCCTTGGCACGCCGCGGGCAGACGCCCAGACGTCGCCGGAAGGCCGGGCCACACCCCCGGCAGCCCCCCGGACACGCCCGGCACACCCTCGCGCACCCGGGTCAGACCCCCGTGCACCCCTGGCAGATCCCCGCACACCGCCTGCCGTTTCCGGGACGCCGTCGGCAGCAGCCGGGACGCCGTCGTCACAGTCCGGGATGCCGCCCGGTCAGACCGGGATGCCCTCGTCGTACCCCGGCACGCCGTCCGCGGCGGCCGAGCCGGGGTTCCCGGACCGCCACTCCACCCACCGCCCCGCCTTCCCGCCGCGCGCCATCCGCACCGCCCGCGACGCCGTCACCGTCGCCGCGCTCTATCTGCGCTGGCTCGGCTACCGGGACATCCGCCGTGCCGACCAGCGGCCACCGAACGGCATCGGGCTCGCCGCGCACGGGCTGCTGGCCCAGGTGGACCCGACCGTGCGCCCGGCGGCGCCGCGGGACGTGGAGTGCCTGTGGCTGACGTCGATGACGGAGTCCGCGGACTGTGTGTACTTCTCCCTCGCGGGTTACACCGACGACGCCCGGGCCCGCGCGGACGCCCTGGGCATCCCGCTCTTCGTCCTGGACCTCGCGGGCGTCCCGCAGCCGGTGAACGACCACGCCGACACACTGAACACCGACGGAGCGCCGGAACCGGACCCCCGACCACGGAACCGACGGACCTGACACGCCCCCGGGCCACCCTGTCACCACCGGCGAACCGGCCTCAGCTCGGACGAGCACGGCGGGGTCCCGCGTACTTCCCCGCGCCGCGCCTGCTCTCGGGCACGCCCGACGCGGCGACACCTCCGGGACAGCCCCGCCACGGTGGGCGCGGCGGTCGGCTGTGTCATCAGGCTTCGCATGCCTGCCGACGGGTCCCGGCCGAGTGTGCCGCCGACAGCGCGCTCCTCCGGGGCCCGTCCTCGAGCAGGTAGCACATGCCCGGTTCCGGCCGTCTCACGCCCCGTACGCCTCCCGCAGTTCGACCTTGCGCACCTTCCCGGACACCGTCATCGGGAAGGAGTCGAGGATCCGCAGCCGGCTGGGGATCTTGTAGTGCGCGAGCCGGTCCCGGCAGAAGGCGCGCAGTTCCTCCAGGGTGAGCGGGTCGGCCGCGTCGTACGGGATCACACAGGCCAGGACCTCCTCGCCGTACTTCTCGTGCGGCACCCCGACGACCTGGACGTCCCTGATCTTCGGGTGGGCGTGGAGGAACTCCTCGATCTCACGCGGGTAGATGTTCTCGCCGCCACGGATGATCATGTCCTTGATCCGGCCGACGATCTCGACGTACCCGTCCTCGCGCATCACCGCCAGGTCCCCGGTGTGCATCCAGCGGCCCGCGTCCACGGCCCCGGCGGTCTTCTCGGGCTCGTTCCAGTAGCCGAGCATCACGCTGTAGCCGCGGGTGCACAACTCCCCCGCCGTGCCGCGTGGTTGGGTGACGCCGGTGGCCGGGTCGACGACCTTGACCTCCAGGTGCGGCAGCACGCGGCCGACGGTGCCCGTGCGGTGCTCCAGGTCGTCGTCCCGTCGGGTCTGCAGCGACACCGGGGAGGTCTCGGTCATGCCGTAGCAGATGGAGACCTCCGCCATGTGCATCTCGGCGACGACCCGCTTCATCACCTCCACCGGGCACGGCGAGCCCGCCATGATGCCGGTGCGCAGGGTCGAGAGGTCGTACGTGGCGAAGTCGGGGAGGTTGAGCTCGGCGATGAACATGGTCGGGACGCCGTAGAGGGATGTGCAGCGCTCCTGCTGCACCGCCTCCAGGGTGGCCTTCGGGTCGAAGGAGGGGGCCGGGATGACCATGCAGGCGCCGTGCGAGGTGGCCGCGAGGTTGCCCATGACCATGCCGAAGCAGTGGTAGAAGGGCACCGGGATGCAGATCCTGTCCTGCTCGGTGTAGGCGATCAACTCGCCCACGAAGTAACCGTTGTTGAGGATGTTGTGGTGGGACAGGGTGGCGCCCTTCGGGAAGCCGGTGGTCCCCGAGGTGTACTGGATGTTGATCGGGTCGTCGCAGGACAGTTCCGCGTACGGGGCGTCACCCGTGCCCCGCGCGAGCAGTGCCTCCCAGCTCGGGTCGCCGATGTACACGACGTCGCGCAGCGCAGGGCACCTGCCGCGCACCTCCTCGACCATCGCGCGGTAGTCGCTGGTCCTGTGGCTCAGGGAGGCGAACAGCAGCGAGATCCCGGCCTGGTTGAGAACGTACTCGACCTCGTGGGTGCGGTAGGCCGGGTTGATGTTCACCATGATCGCGCCGACGCGGGCGGTGGCGTACTGCACCAGGACCCACTCCGGACAGTTGACCGCCCAGATGCCCACCCGGTCGCCCTTGACGACTCCGCTCGCGACCAGCGCCTGCGCCAACTCCTCGACGGCCGCGCCGAATTCGGCGTACGTCCAACGCCGCCCGGAGGGCACGTCGACCAGGGCCTCACGGTCCGGCCAGGCGGCCACGGCCCGGTCCAGGCCGGCGCCGATGGTGTCGCCGAGCAGGGCGGTGGAACCGGTTCCGTGCGAGTACGACAGCGATGTTCCGTGCGGGTACGACAGCGATGCGGTCACCGGAAGTCCTCCTCGCGGTACTCGTGCTCCGAGCCCTGGGCCGTCGCCTCGCGCAGCTCGATCCGGCGGATCTTGCCGGAGACGGTCTTGGGCAGCGCGCCGAACTCCAGCCGGCGGATGCGCTTGTAGGGGGCGAGCACCTGGCGGGAGTGCTCGAAGACGACCTTCGCGGTGCCGGGTCCGGGCTCCCAGCCTTCGGCGAGCACGACGTACGCCTTCGGCACCGCGAGCCGCAGCTCGTCCGGCGCGGGCACCACGGCGGCCTCGGCCACCGCCTCGTGCTCCAGCAGCGCGCTCTCCAGCTCGAACGGGCTGATCTTGTAGTCGGAGGCCTTGAAGACGTCGTCCGCGCGGCCGACGTACGTCAGATAGCCGTCCTCGTCGCGGGAGGCGATGTCCCCGGTGCGGTAGTAGCCGCCCGCCATGGCCTCGGCCGTGCGGTCCGGGTCGCCGTGGTAGCCGGTCATCAGGCCGACCGGACGCTCCGACAGGTCGAGGGCGATCTCGCCCTCGGTGGCACCGGGCGCGCCGGAGACCGGGTCGAGGAGCTCGACGCGGTAGCCGGGGCTCGGGCGGCCCATGGAGCCGGTCTTCAGCAGCTGGCCGGGGCTGTTGGAGACCTGCACGGCGGTCTCCGTCTGCCCGAAGCCGTCCCGGATGGTCACGCCCCAGGCCCGCCGGACCTGTTCGATGACCTCGGGGTTGAGCGGCTCGCCGGCGGCCACCACCTCGCGGGGCGGGGTGGCCAGGAGGCCCAGGTCGGCCTGGATGAGCATGCGCCACACGGTCGGCGGGGCACAGAAGGTGCTCACTGCGGCCCGGTCCATCTCGGCCATCAGCCGGGCCGCGTCGAACCGTGTGTAGTTGAAGAGGAAGACGGTCGCCTCGGCGTTCCACGGCGCGAACAGATTGGACCAGGCGTGCTTGGCCCAGCCCGGCGAGGAGATGTTCAGGTGCACGTCACCGGGTTTCAGGCCGATCCAGTACATGGTGGCCAGATGCCCGATCGGGTACGAGGTGTGGGTGTGCTCGACGAGCTTGGGGCGGGCGGTCGTACCGGAGGTGAAGTAGAGCATCAGCGGGTCGTCGGCCAGGGTGGGGCCGTCGGGGAGGAACTCGGCGGGGGCGGTGTACGCGTCCTCGTACGGCTCCCAGCCCTCCTGCGGCGGGCCGCCGACCGAGATCCGGGTGTAGTCGCCGGGCACCTCGGCGAACTTCGCGGCGTCCTCGGCCCGTACGATCACGTGCTTCACCCGGCCCCGGTCCACCCGGTCGCGCAGGTCGGCCGGACCGAGCAGCGGGGTGGCGGGGATGACCACCGCGCGCAGCTTCATCGCGGCCAGCGCGGTCTCCCACAGCTCGGTCTGGTTGCCGAGCATGACGAGGATCCGGTCCTCGGCGGCGACACCCCGCGCACGCAGGTGGTTCGCGACCCGGTTCGACCGCTCGGACATCCCGGCGAAGGACACCCGCGTCTCGCCGCCGTCCTCCTCGACGATGTGCAGCGCGGTCCGGTCGTTGCCGGCGGCGATCACGTCGAACCAGTCCAGTGCCCAGTTGAAGTGCGCCGGCCGTGGCCAGGCGAAGCCCTCACAGGCGGCGGCATAGTCCTCCCGGTGCGCCAGCAGAAAGTCCCGGGCCTCACGGAACGACTCGGTCACCGTCGTCATCACACACTCCTCGCGTCACCGGCGCGCCCTGGGCCTGCGGCTCACTCCCGCTGTTCCGACCATTGCCGGGCGGCTCTCTGGCATCGTCTAATCCGTGATGCAGGTCTCACTACCCCCGAACGGGGGTGGGGACGGCAGAAGGGGCGAAGACGTGACGGCAGACGCGGCGGGGACGGTGGAGATCGGCGGTGCGCTCGCCCGGCTGCGCCACCTCACGGGGCTGCCGGTCGCCTTCGGCGGCCTGGTCGAGTCCGGCCGGCCGCAGATCCGGATCAGCGAGCTGAGCGGCACGACCACGACGGCCCTGCGCTCGCTCGCGGTGACCTCCGGCAACGGACTCGGCGGCAAGGCGGTGGCCCTGGCCCGGCCGTGCGCGGTGACGGACTACTCCAGCTCCCGGCAGATCAGCCACGAGTACGACGTCCCGGTGGCCGCGGAGGGGATCCGCTCGGTCGTCGCGGTGCCCGTGGTGGTACGGCGCCGGGTGCGCGGCGTGCTCTACGGCGCGCTGCGCTCGGCCCAGCCCCTCGGCGACCGCACGCTCGGCGCGGCCATGGCCGTCGCCCGGGACCTGGAGCAGGCGCTGGTGGTGCGGGACCAGGCGCGCGGACTGCTGGCCGCGGCTCGGCCGGAGCCCGCCGGCGGCGACCAGGGTGCCGCCTGGGAACAGGTGCGGGAGGCGCATGCGGCGCTGAGGGCCCTGGCCTCCCGGATCAGCGATCCGGATCTGCGGGCCGAACTGCTCGCGGCCTGCGGACTGCTGACCGCGCCGCCACGGAAGGGGGGCGTTACCCTGGCGCCGCGCGAACTGGACGTGCTGTCCTGGGTGGCGGCGGGGGCGACCAACGCGGCCGTGGCCGAGCGGCTGGGGCTGCGTGCGGAGACGGTGAAGGGCTATCTGCGCTCGGCGATGCGGAAGCTGGGCGCGCACACCCGAGGGGAGGCGGCGACCGCGGCCCGCAGGGCGGGACTGCTGCCGTGACGGAGGGCAGCCGGGAAACCCGTTCATTCAAGCGGGGACGCCTTGAATTTCCCTATGCTTGACCGTTTGTTATTTCCCTCACCACGGCTTCCGTCCGAATTTCAAGGATCGTTGCCTAGAATTTGGCCCGGACACGACACACGAGGGGAGCGGTGACCGTGCGACGGGACTTCCAGGAGCCTGCCAGGTGCCGCCCCGACCTGGTCATCGGCCGCGAGGAGTTGCTCGCCGGCGCCCGTGACCAACTCGCCTCGGGCGGCAGCGTGCTGCTCCACGGTCCCGCCGGAATAGGGAAATCCACCGTCCTGCGGGCATTGGCCGAGGAATACGGCGCCACCGCCCGCACCGTCCTGCGCTGCTCCGCCACCGAGTCCGAATCCCATCTCCCCTTCCTGGCCCTCGCCGACCTCTTCGGCCTGGTCCTCGACGACGTCTCCCCGCGGCTGCCCGTCGCCCAGCGCACCGCCCTGGAGTCGGCACTCACCGGCCGCGGCGAGTCCAGCCTCCAGCGCGACGGACTCGCCCTGCGCCTCGCGGTGCTCTCCGCGCTGCGCGCACTCGCCGCGCACGGCGGCGTCCTCGTCGTCGCCGACGACCTGCAGTGGCTGGACCCGGCCAGCGCCGAACTGCTCGGCTTCGCCGCCCGCCGCCTGGAGGGCACCCCCGTGCAACTGCTGTGCGCGGTACGCACCGAGGGTCAGGAGAGCCAGGAGTACGACCGGCATCTGCGCGCCTGCCCGCCGGGCACCCTCGCGGTCCGGCTGGGCCCGCTCTCCCGCGCCCGGGTCGCCCAGCTGCTCGACCACCGCGGCCACGGCAACCTGCCCCGCTCCACCCTCCGCGAGATCCACCGCACCAGCGGCGGGAACCCGCTGTTCGCCCTGGAACTCGGCCGCGCCCTCGCCGACAGCCCCACCCCGCCCAGGCCGGGCGAGCCGCTGCCGGTGCCGACCAGCCTGCGGGCCCTGGTGCTCAGCCGCCTGGACATGCTGTCCGTCGAGGCCCGCCGCACCCTGCTGGTGGCCAGCGCCGGCGCCCGCCCCACCCCGGCGCTGCTGCACGCGGCCGGCCGGTCCAACGCCGAGGCCGAATGCGCCCAGGCCGCCGAACTCGGGCTGCTGGCCACCGAGCCCGACGCACCCGCCGTACGGTTCGCCCACCCGCTGATATCGGCCGCGCTGTACGCGGAGGCGCCCGCGCACGAGCGGCGCGCCGCGCACGCGGCCCTGTCCACGGCCGCCTCCGACCCGATCGAACGGGCCCGGCACCTGGCCCTCGCCACCACCGGCACCGACCCGGACGTGGCCGCCCGGCTCGCCGAGGCCGCCGCCCTCGCCCGGGACCGCGGCGCCCCCTCGGTCGCCGCCCACCTGGGTCTGCTCGCCGCCCGGCACACCCCCGCCGACGGTGTGCCGAGCCAGGAGGAGCGCAGGCTGCAGGCCGCCGAGGACGCGATCACCGCGGGCGAGATCGACCTGGCCCGGGACATCGCCCGCGAGGTGCTGTCCAAGGCGAGTGTGCCCGCCGACCGGGTGCGGGCCTGGATCATCGTCATCGACACCGCCGGCCACACCATGGCCGAGGTCGACGCCGTCTTCCCGCAGGCCCTCGCCGACGCCGGCGACGACCCCCGGCTGCTGGCCCTGGTCCACTACCAGCTGGCCTGGCGGGCGCTGATCGTCGAGGGCGACTTCACCGAGGCCCGCGAGGCCGCCGCGCACGCCGCCGAGCTGGCCGCGCGCGGCACGGACCGGCGCACCGAACTGCTCTCCCTCGCCTTCCAGGCGCAGACCGAGACCCTGATGGGCCACCCGGAGGCGCCCCGCACCATCAAACGCGCCCTGAAGGAGCCTCAGGACCCCCGGGTGGCCTGTCACCACAACGGGGCGGGCAGCGCCCGGTTCCGCTGGCTGGTCATGGGCGACCAGCTGGCCGAGGCCCGGGCGACGGTCACCGCGCTGCTGCGCGAGGTGCGCCGGCGCGGCTCGGTGGAGAGCGAGGTGCACTTCCTGCGCGGCCTCGCGGAGACCGAGCTGCGCGCCGGGCACTGCGGGCGCGCCCTGGAGCTGGCCCGCGAGAGCCTGCGTCTCGCCCGGGACTCCGGGATCGGCGAGACCGCCTCGGCGATGCTCACCTCGCTCGCCGAGGCCTCCGGCGGCGACGTGGACCGGGCCCTGGCGCTCGCCCGGGAGGCGGTGGAGCACGCCGAGGAGGACGGCGACCAGATGTACCTCTCCCGGGCCCTGGGCGCGCTCGGATACGCCCAGCTGGTGGCCGGGGACCCGGCGGGCACCGTGCGCTCCCTGCGCCGGGTGCGGACGCTGGAGCTGGGGCTCGGCATCACCGACCCGGCGCGCGGCCGCTGGCAGGGCGATCTCGCCGAGGCGCTGGTCCGGATCGGTGAACCGGCCGAGGCGCAGGACGTCATCGACGCGAGCCGCGAGCACGCCCTGAGGCTCGGCCGGGACAGCGTCCTCGCCGTCCTGGACCGCTCCGAGGCCCTGGTGCGGGCCGCCCAGGGGAACCCGGAGGCCGCGATCGCCCAGCTGACGTCCGCTCAGGACCGGCTCGGCAAGCTGGGCTACGGGCTGGAGGAGGCGCGGGCCGCGTTCGCGCTGGCCCGCTTGCGCGGCACCCGCCCGGTCACGGGCCTCGGCGCCCCGGAGGCCCGAACAGGCACAGCTTCCTCGGCGTACGACGAGGCCACCCGGATGTTCCGCCGCTGCCGGGCGCTGCCCTGGCTGCGCCAGGTGGACGAATCCCTCGCCGCCCCCGCTCCGGAACCCGCGCTCGCCGTGCCGGACGCCCTGGACGCGCTGGACGTGCTGGCCGCGATGGAGCGTCAGGTCGCCGCGCTGGTCATGGAGGGCGCGACCAACCGGGAGATCGCCGCCCGGCTGTTCATCAGCGTCAAGACGGTGGAGGCGACCCTGACCCGGGTCTACCGCAAGCTGGGGATCCGCTCGCGGGTCGACATCGTCCGATTGGCGGCGGCTCGCCGCGCGAAGTGAGAACGCGGCCGGTTAACTGAACCGGACCGAGGGTTTTCCCTCACCCAACCCGCTAGGGGGTTCCCTCATTGGGAGCCGAGGGTTCCGAGTCCTAGCGTAAAGGGCGTGCCGCTCGCCCGGGCCTACGGGGGTCGGTCCCGCGACCCCCGTACCGAACCCCCCACACCCGTGCGATCCCCCACCGGTGCAACCCCCACTGAGGAGACTCATGTTCGGGCCCAGACGTGCAAGACAGACCGCCGCGACCCTGGCGGCGGGCGCCGCCGCCGCGGCGACCGTGCTGCTCGCCTCCCCCACGGCGAGCGCCGCCCCGCAGCCCATCGTCGGCGGCACGACCACCACGACGGCGGCGTACCCGTTCGTCATGCAGATCACCGACGCGTCCGGCAACCAGTTCTGCGGCGGCACGCTGGTGGCCGCCACCAAGGTCGTGACGGCCGCGCACTGCATGGCGGGCGAGTCCGCCGGAAACGTCCGCGTGGTCGGCGGCCGGACCGATCTCAACGGCACCGACGGCACGGTCAGCAAGGTCAGCAAGATCTGGGTCAACCCGGGCTACACGGACGCCACCAACGGCGACGACGTGGCCGTGCTGACCCTGGAGACGTCGATGCCGTACACACCGGCGTCGTACGTCTCCTCCTCCCAGACGGACGTGTACGCGGCCGGCGCCACGGCCCGGATCCTCGGCTGGGGGACCACCTCGGAGAACGGCAGCTCCTCCAACCAGCTGCGGACCGCGACCGTCCCGATCGTGTCCGACTCCAGCTGCAAGAGCTCCTACGGTTCGGACTTCGTCCAGTCCGACATGGTGTGCGCCGGACTCACCACCGGCGGCGTAGACACCTGCCAGGGCGACAGCGGCGGTCCCCTGCTCATCGGGGGCGTCCTGGCAGGGATCACTTCCTGGGGAGAGGGGTGCGCGGAGGCCGGTTACCCGGGTGTGTACACCCGGCTGACCACCTTCTCGGACCTCGTGACCGCGCAGGTCAACTCGTAACCCGGAAGAAGGACACCTGAGCACCCCTCAGGTAGATGCCAGGGGGGCGCTGCGAGCCACCACGAGCGGCCCGCAGCGCCCCCCTCTCCACGTTCACCCCCGTGGAACGCGGGGCTACTTGTCGGCCGTGAGCTTCCCGGCCGCGCCCCAGCTGTCCGCCGGGACCTCGTGGATCCACACCTGCACGGTCTCCGCCGGGATCCGGTACGCGTCGACGAACGCGTCGGTGACCCGCTTGACCAGCTCCCGCTTGAGCTCCACGTCGCGCGGGCCCTGCTGGATGGTGACGATCGGCATGACTGAACTCCCTCGACCGGTGTTCCTGTTCGGTGGGTCCAGTCCATCGCGGCGCGCGTCCCCGACCAAGAAGCAGTCCGCGACCGCAGCGATCAGTTTTCGTGATCGGCGCAGGCCAGGAGCAGTTTCTCCAGGTGCGGGGAGGGGGCGTCGGCGGGTACGGCGAGACCGGTCTCCAGGGCCAGTCCCGGTGCGCGGAAGGGTACGTACGCCACCCGGGGCGTGGCCAGCACGCGCGCGTGGGAGGCGAAGACGACCGTCCACAGGGGGCGGGCCCCGATCGTGGCGAGCGTGTCGTGCAGAGTGCCGCCGGCCTTTCCGGGCACCGGCTCGAACCCGGCCGCGTGACAGGCGCCGAGAACCAGGTCCACCAGGGCGGGGTTGGCGCTGCGCGGGGCGAGCGCGAGGGGCAGGCCGGCGAGGTCGGCGAGCTCGATCTCGGCCTGCCGCGCGAGCGGATGCGCGGCCGGCACGGCGGCGACCAGCGGATCCGGCCACAGCGGCACCACGCGGACGCCCGCCGGGGGGTCGGCCGAACGCACGAACGCGGCGTCCAGCCGGCCCGCCGCGACCCGGGCGAGCCGCTCCCCGGCCGGCAGGGAGACCAGCTCCACCGGCACCTCGGGTGCCCGCTCGGCGAACGCGGCCAGCACCCGGTCCAGATGCGCGCCGAGCCCGGTGCTGGTGCCCAGGCGCAGCCCGGCGGGCGCGGCCACCGCGGCCCGCGCCCTCTCCGCCGCCGCGAGCACCGCGCGTGCCTCGGGCAGCAGCCGCTCCCCCGCGCCGGTCAGCCGCACCCGGCGCGGCGACCGGTCGAACAGCTCGGCCCCCAGTTCCCGCTCCAGCCGCTGTATCTGCTGACTGACCGCCGACTGCACGATGTGCAGCCGCTCGGCCGCCCGCCCGAAGTGCAACTCCTCGGCGACGGCGACGAAATAGCTGAGCTGGCGGAGTTCCATGGGCCGACTGTAGAGGCTGGGTCTCAGGGCCGTACGACCGTCCCGAAGCGGATGTCGTACGACGCCTCCGGGTGCAGGACCGCGAGCATCCGCTCCCCCTCCGCGGTGACCTCGTCCCGCTGGGCCCTGGTCAGCTCGGCGAAGGGCTCGATGACCAGGGCGTCGGGGTCGAGCTTCCACAGGCCCGCCAGGAAACCGTCCACCAGCAGGGTGCGGTGGGCCTGGTTCCCCTGCCAGTGGCGGCCACGGTGCTCGGCGGGTATGACGCGGCCGCGGTCGGCGTGGGAGAGCAGGAGGTTGTCGAACTCGGGCAGGAAGCGGGGCGGGGCCGGGGTGTCCGGGGCGGGGCGCGGGGCGTCGGGGAGGTCGAAGAGCTCGGCTCCGTGCGGGTCCCGGAAGGTGAGCAGCCGGGGGCGGAGCCGTTCGAAGGCGTCCCTCAGGCGGGTGAGCCCGGCCCAGGTCTGCATGTCCTTGACGGACGCCGGGCCGAAGGCGGCGAGATAGCGCAGGACCACGGCGTCCGGCTCGGGGGCCGGGCCGGACGGGCGGCCGAGCCAGTGTTCGGCGGTGGTGAGGGCGACCTGGCCGCTGCGACCCCACAGTCCGCGCGGGGTGACCTGGACCAGGGGCAGCGTGCAGCGGGCGGCGACGGCGAGGGCCCGCGGGTCGGCGTCCGGCCACCGGGCGCTCAGCGCCTGCCGCAGCTGGGCCATGGTCCGCGGCTCGGCCTCGACCAGCTCGCGGGCGAGGCGGGCCAGCAGGTCCAGGTCGACGCCGGGCAGGCCCGCCCGGAACGCGTTCAGCTCGCGGACGCGGGCCGGCTGGACGAGGGGCCGCAGACTCAGGCAGTCCTCGGCGGTGTGGGTGTGCAGGGTCGAGCGCAGGGTGACGATCCGGGCGACCTCGCGGCCGGCCATGAGCGCGGACAGCTCCTGCGGCGCGAAGCCGTCGAGGCGGGCGGCGAGGGCGTAGTACGGCGGTTTGACGTTCTGCGCCTGGAGACCGAGCAGATGCCCCACGGCATCCAGCGGGGACAGCGCCGAGCGGCGCAGCAGCAGCTGGCGTTCCAGCGTGGCGCGGTTGAGGGCGCGGACGTCCAGGAGGGGGGCGGCCTTCGTCGCACTGCTCTTCGTCATGGCGGCACGCTAACCGGGATCGCGGACAGCTTCTGTCCGCGAGGCTCGCCCGGCCCTTCACGGTGCCCGGTCGCACACGGAGGGGACCCAGGTCAGGCCCGGGGTGCGGCTGAGGGTGTCCAGGGAGGTCAGCAGGGCGTTCAGATGGTCGGGGTGGGCGAGGAACTCGATCGTCGCCTCGGCGAACGCGTCGCGCACCGAGGGCGGCATCGCGTCGGAGGCGTCGAAGCAGTGCACCGCCCGGTCGTCGAGGAGGGTCGCCGCGAGGGACCGGTGCCAGGCCGCGCCGGAGGCGGAGGGGGCCGGCTGTGCCTCGGGACTGACCGAGAAACCGGATTCCTTCGCGTTCCAGGCGCGTTGGGCGTCCGCCGAGGCGAGGTCACGGATCAGCGTCCTCGCCTCCGGGGTGTCGTGCAGCAGGGCGACCAGGTCACCGGAGACCTCCCAGGCGTCGCTCGCCCTGGCCCCGGGGATCCGCCGGGCCGAGGGCTCGTAACGGCCGTCCGCTTGTTTCCAGGGCTCCTGGGTGCGGATGAAGGACGCCTGGTGCTCCAGGGTGCAGCCACGCGGGTTGCCGGTAACCGGTTTCGACGCGTCCTGGTACGGCGTCTTCAACTCGCGCCGGACCAGCTCGCGGTCCCCGCCGGCTCCCATCAGCCGCCCCCAGGTGGTCCAGGCCGACCGCACCTCCCTGGACGTCCAGGGCAGTTCGCCGCGCGCCCAGCGCTGATAGGTGCCGGGGCCGTACTGCTGGAGCAGGATGTCCTCGATCCAGTCCGTGCCGGGCCAGCCGCTGGTCGCACCGGAGCCCATGCCGACGCACCACTGGCCGGGCTCGCCCGCCGCCTCGGCGCGCTGCCGCTCGCTCGTGCCGGCCGGGTACCAGACGATGGACTTCAGGTCGGCCTTGAGCGGGAACCAGTACACGTGTCCGTCCAGCGGCGTGGTCCAGGACGCGCCGAAGGCGGCCCGGGGCACGAGGTCGTCCAGCGGTTTCAGCTGTCCCTGCCGGGCGTAGTCCGCGAGTTCGCCGGGACCGGTCAGCACCACCACGTCCGGGGGTGTCCCGGCCTCCACATCGGCGCCGAGCACCTGGCTCTCGGCGGAGCTGCCCTGGTAGTCGACGTGGATGTGGTGCTTGCGCTCGAAGGGCTCGATGACCGACTCCCGGAAGTTGCGCTCGTCGGTGTCGGTCCAGTTGGCGAGCAGCGTGACGGTCGGCTCCTGGCCGATGGCGCGTACGGCGAACACCACGGCCGCCGCCAGCAGGACCAGGCAGCTCGCCACCACGGTCAGGGTGCGGACGCGGCGGGCACGAGGGGCGGCGGCCGGCGTCGCGGGGCCGCCCTGCGGGGCGCTCACCGGGGCCTGAACCGGTAGTCGTCGATGTGCCGCCGCAGTCCCGTCTCGGCGAGGGCCATGAGCAGGATGCCTCCTATCAGGATCCAGACCGCGGCCGAAGCGCGGAAACCGGTGTGCGCCAGGTACGACGCGGTGTGCCGTCCGGCGTCGGTGATGAGCCGCCCGGTCAGCGGGCGGTCGAGCAGTTCGCGGGTGTGCGCCATCCCCTGGTGCGTCCACACCGTGAACAGCAGCGTGGCGGCGAGCCCGGCCGCCAGCAGGGCGCCCGCCGCGAGGAGGCCGCGGTTGTACCGGCGACGGAAACGCCGGCGCAGGAACAGCTGGGTCTCCAGCAGGGCGGCGCCGAGGGCGAGGGCCAGCAGCAGGGTCGCGGTCCAGCCGAGCCACAGCAGCGGGCCGAACGAGGTCTGGCGGTGCACCGCGGCGCGCTGCTGCCGTTGCAGTGCCGTCAGCCGGGCCTGGATCCCGGAGTCCTTGTCGGTCAGCACGCTGGTGGCGTAGCTGAGGTAGGCCTCGCGCAACACGCTGTCGTCGGGCTGGAGTTGGGCCTGCTGGACCTTGACGGCGTACACCGTGATCAGTCCGGCGGCCGTCTGCAGGGCCTGCCGGCCTGCCGGCCCGCCGACGTCGTCCCCGGCGGCGGCCGCGAGGCTCTGCGCGGCGACCGAGATCTGTTTCTGGAAGTCGCTGGTCGGTGCCGCCGCGCCGGCGTCCCGCTGGGCCTGGCCGAGGGCGTACAGCGCGGTGTCCAGGGACAGCACGGCCGGAGCGCTGGAGGTACGCAGCGGGTTCGCGTCACCGTGCACGCCCTCGTACGACAGGAACAGCGACAGCGTCAGCAGCGCGGACAGGGCCAGCAGCAGGCGGTGACGTACGGCGAGGTCGTGGGCGGTCGTACTGCCGCCGCCCGCCGGACGCCTGCCGGGAGGGAGCAGCCGGTGCAGGAGGCGGGCCGGTCCTGCGGCGGGGGTGCGGTGGTCGGCGGGAGCAGGTCGGCCGTCGGGGGCGGCGGGTGCAGCGGGGGCGGCAGGGGGCGTGCGGCGGGA
>NZ_JBEPBF010000058.1:0-58423 GCF_040298985.1 Streptomyces sp. NPDC001093
CGTCCTCGCCGACGCCCTCTTCCGCCACGACACCGGGCTCGCCCTGCTCCTCGCCCCCGGCGAGGGCGAACGCGGCGAGGAGGTCACCGACCGCGTCGTCGACGATCCGCGCGTGCTGCCCGAGCGACGCCTCGTTCGGCCGGTCGCAGCCCGTGACCGGACCGCCCGACACCTGGAGGGCCGCCGAGACGATCCCGGAGAGGTGCTCCAGCATGCGGTTGCCGGCGATCTGGATGAGCAGTCCGTGGAACTCGTTGTCGGCGCGCGAGTACGTCAGCGCGTCGCCCTGCGCCATGGCGTGACTCATGATCTCGACCATGTCACAGAGGCGCTGCTGCACGTCCTCCCGCCCGTGCCCGGCGGCGAGGCGGGCGGCGAGCGGCTCGATCGTCCAGCGCAGCTCGCTCAGCTCGCGGCGCTGGTCGTCGCGCTGGGGCCCGAAGGCCCGCCACTCGATGATGTCCGGGTCGAGCAGGTTCCAGTCGCTGACGGGACGCACGCGCGTGCCGACGTTCGGGCGGGCGCTGACCAGGCCCTTGGCCTCGAGGACACGGAGGGACTCGCGGACGACGGTGCGGGAGACCTCGAAGCGCTGGCCGATCTCCTCGGGCACCAGCGGGCGGTCCGCGCCCAGGTCGCCGGAGACGATCATCTGTCCCAGCTGCTGAACGAGTTGGCCGTGCAGTCCGCGTCCGCGGCTGCCCGCGGCGCGCCGGCCGACGCGGCCCAGGTCGGGGTCCGCGCCCTCCCAGGAGGGTGCTCCGACGCGGTCGGCCACCTGGGGCTCTGCGTAGGGGTAGCGGTCGAGTTCGCCCGGGCCGGCCAGACCGGAGTCGGTGGAGCGGGCGGCGGTCATCATGGTGTGCGCAAGGGTACTCACGGATCCTTTGTCGGCGCCGCCTCCAACTCCCTTGAGGTCTTTGGTGAAAAGCACACGAAAGGGTGATCGCTCACCCCGTCGCAATTGACGCCTTATCGGAAAGAAATGGGCTTTCCTCGGGGAGTTGTGTACACGGCGAGATCGGAAGTGGACGCACGTCCATCACCGGAGCCGGGTGCGCAGTGTCGTGTACAGATACGCGCACAGCAGCGCCGACAGCGACAACGCCAGTGCGCTGCCCACGGGTTGGGCGAGCACCCGCGCCATCCCGAGCAGGTAGCGCTCCCCGCCGAAGGGCCACTGCAGCAGGAGGACCTCCCGCATCCGCACCGGGAAACCGGCGGCCACGCGCGGGGCGGGCCCCCGCAGTGCCTTGTGCACGACGGGGACGACGACAACGGGTACGGCGAGAACGGCGGCCATCCCGCCCGCGGTGGACCGGAACACGCCGGCCGCCAGCACACCGGCCCAGGCGCAGCCGACGACCAGACCGAACCAACTCGCGCCCAGCGAGAGCCAGTCCGCGGGAACTTGCGTCAGCTCCCGTCCGTAGAGAACGTAGAGCGCTTCGGCATCGCAGCCCACGGTGAGGAAGGCCAGCATGGCCGCGGTGGCCCCGGAGACGAGCAGTTTCGCGGTGAGCAGCCCCAGCCGGCGGGGCACGGTGCCGCGGTCCGCCGCGAGGGCGGGGTGGCGGAACTCGTCTCCGAAGGCCAGTGCACCGAGCAGCCCCGCCGCGAGCGCCGCGGGCGGCAGCGGCAGCTCCCGCGGCCACGCGGCGAACAGCCGCGCCTGCGGGGTGTGCCCGGTCCTGGCCAGCAGTACGGCCGTGAGCGCGGACACCACGAGCACGGCACCGCAGGTCAGGAATCCGACGCCGATGCCGGCGGCGCGCCGGATCTCGTAGCGAAGAGGGCGCAGGGGGCTGGGGGCGGGGCGGGGGGAGATGGGGGGCGGGAGAGAGGAAAGGGAATCAAGGAAACCTACACCGTCGGGGCGGCCGGCGCTCGTGGCCTGCGCCTGGCGGGTGCCGGGGTTCCTGGCGCCGGGGAGGCGGGTGCGCAGGATGGAGATGACCGCTGCCGCAGTGCTCGCGCCGCCGGTCTGCGGTTGCCGGGCAGCCGAGGCCGCATCGCGCCCGGCCTCCGTGTCGGCCGCAGCCTCGGTGATCCGGCCGCCGGCTTCCGCGAGGACTTCGGCGGGCACGAGTCCAGCGCTTCCGTCGCGCGTGTCCTCGCCCGCGGGCCCGGCATCGCCGTCTGCCGTGCGGCCGGTTCCCGGGGCCGCGTCGTCCGGCGCCTCTCTCTCGGCCGGTACGCCCCGGGCGGGTTCCGTGTGCTCCGTCCCTGGCCGGGCCTCGGACGTCTCCCCGAGCGACGGCTGCTCGCCGCTTGGGGCCTGCGCCCGCCCGTCCGCCAGTGGTTCCTCGCACGAGGAGACACCGGACACATCCCGCTGCGGCGCCGGAGTGTCCGCCGGGCGGTCCTCCCGCTGCGGCGCCGGAGTGTCCGCCGGGCAGTCCTCCCGCTCCCCCACCGAGAAGCCGAACGGCATGACGCCCCGGTCTCTCCCCGAGGCACCCGACGCCGTGACGCCCGGCTCCCCCGACGAAAGTCCGGACGCCACAGGGACCTGCTCCGAGACGGACGCGTCCAACACCGACCCGCCGCACTCGGCCGCCGGCGAACCGGGCACCGGGACGCCTGACACGGACGCGGCCAGGCCGACCTCCGAGGCACACGTCTCCACCGTCGCCAAGCCGTGGACCGTCGGCTCGGGCTCCACGGGCGAAGAACCGGGCCCGGCGTCTTCCCGCTCCGCAAGCGGCTCGTTCGCCGCCTCCGTGACCGCCTCCCCGGACGAGACTGCGGCCCCGCCGCCGGATCCCGGCCCCATGTCACCGACCTCGTCGGCGAGTTGGTGCACGAGGATGCCGTGGCGGAACGCCGTCTCGCCCACATCGGCGGTCGTGGAGCCGTACACCGAGAGGCGATTGCCTCCCTCCCGTACGACCTCGACGGACCGGCGCCCGGTGCGGGCCTCCTTGGCGAGCAGGGCCGCGAGGCGTGGTGCGTGCGGGCTGCGGACGGCCACGCGCGGACGCAGCCGGGTGCGGGCGAACTCCCTGGCCTCCTGATCGGCCACGAGCCTGCCGCCGTCGAGGGTCACGACCCTGTCGGCCGTGCGGGCGGCCTCCTTGGGGTCGGCCGTGGTGAAGAGCACCGTGCCCCCCTGGCCGGCGTGCGCTCGCAGCATGCCGTGCAGCCATTGCGCCTCACGGACGGAGAGGCCGTCGGTGGGCTCGTCCAGGACGAGTGTGTGCGGATCGGGCAGCAGAGCGCACGCCAGGCCGAGCCTGCGGTCCATCCCGCGCGAGAGCGTGCCGAGGCGTTCCTCGCGGAAACTGACGAGGCCGACCACTTCGAGGACCTCGTCGGCCCGTCGCGCCGGAACGCCCGAGGCCGCGCACAGCATGCGCAGATGTCCGCGGACCGAGCGGGCCGGATGCCCCGGCACATCGCCGAGGAGCACGCCGACCTCCCACGAGGGATGGGCGATCCGGTGCAGGGGCCGCCCCCTGAAGTAGGTGACACCGCGCCCATGCTGAAGCTCGAGCATCAGTCTGAGCGCCGTCGTCTTACCCGCGCCGATGCCTCCGAGGAGCACGGTGACATGTCCCGCGCGCGCTTCGAAGGAGAGGTCGTCGACGACGGGCGGGTACGCCTTGCGGGGATTGCTGGTCAGTCCGAAGGCCTGGATCACCTGCAGCAAGATAGCGCGTGATGTCGGTTTTTTCGGGTATCAGTCGATCTGCTACCACACATACTGCCGATAGACCCGGTTCACGTCCGCCGTTCGGATGAATCGACGCCCCGCCCGAGTGGTCGGCCCACCTGATCGCCGGGCGGGCACTCCCGAGTGCGCCTCAGACCTCGGGGCGCAGCATCGGCGGATTGAGCAGGGTGGCGCCGCCCGCCCGGAAGAGCTGTGCCGGCCGACCGCCCTGGCGCGTGGTCGTTCCTCCGGTGGGGACGAGGAATCCGGGGGTTCCGGTGACCTTGCGGTGGAAGTTGCGCGGGTCCAGGGCCACTCCCCACACGGCCTCGTACACCCGGCGCAACTCGCCGACGGTGAACTCGCTCGGGCAGAACGCGGTGGCCAGCGACGAGTACTCGATCTTGGAGCGGGCCCGCTCCACCCCGTCGGCGAGGATCTGGGCGTGATCGAAGGCGAGCGGTGCCACGGGCTCGCCGTCACGGCCGTAACCGCCCTGCTGGAGCAGTTCCTCGACCGGCGCCCAGCGCGCGTTGCTGGCGTCGCCTCCCGCACGCGGGGCGGGCAGGTCGGGCGCCAGCGCGAGATGCGCGACGCTCACCACGCGCATGCGCGGGTCCCGCTCGGGGTCCCCGTAGGTGGCGAGCTGCTCGAGATGAGCCCCGTTGTCCTGGGCCGGGGCCGAGGGGTCGTGTGCACACAGCCCGGTCTCCTCGGCGAGCTCGCGCGCCGCCGCCTGGGAGAGGTCCTCGTCGGCCCGTACGAAACCTCCGGGCAGTGCCCAGCGCCCTTGGAACGGTGGCTCGCCCCTGCGGACCGCCAGCGCGCACAGGGCATGGCGGCGCACGGTCAGCACGACCAGGTCCACGGTGACGGCGAAGGGCGGAAAGGCTGACGGGTCGTAGGGCATGCCGCGATCATAGTCGTCTGCCTGACGATAAACACTCCCTTCCCCGGCCGCATCGGTCGTGGTTCCGCTTCGTTCTGGTATGGGGCGCAGAACCGGCTCCTGTTGTTCGTCTCGGTGGCGTCGTACGAGGTCACACTCCCAGTTGCAGGCCGTCCGCCGCCTCCTCGACCATGGCGAGCCCCAGCCGGCTGATGCGCACGGCGAACGGGGCGCCGGCGACGCGCAGCCCGGTGAGGCCGAGTTCACCGAGCGGCGCGCTGCGCACGGGGCAGAGGGTGACCGTCCGGGCGGGGGTGTCGGGGCGGATGCCCGCGAGCGTGGTGAGAACCATGATCGCGGACGCCGCCGCGGTGGCCGCCGGCCGGCAGGCCGCGGGATGCGGGAGGGGAGCGCTCGCGGCGGAGCGCTGTTCTCCGGCGAACATCTCGGGCAGCCGGTGGCCGAAGTGTTCCGCTGCGTCCAGCAGTCCCTTCAGCAGGCCGCCGGCTTCCTTCTCGTAGCCGGCGGCGGCCAGTCCGGCGATGGCGACTGCGGTGTCGTGGACCCGGACGGCTCCGGTCCGGTGGCCGAACGGGTTGTGTCCCGCCTCCTTGGCACCGAGACCCCGCAGTCCCCAGCCCGCGTCCATGGCGGGGGCCCCGAGCAGCCGGGCGAGGTGTTGGGTCTGTGCGGGGTCGAGCAGGCCCGGTGCGAGCCGGCCGGAACCGAGCAGGCCGGTGTCGAGGAGGTGGACTGCGGCGGAGCCCAGGTGCGGTACGGGTCGGCCGTCCGGTGCCAGGGCCGCGGCCGGATGTCCGCCGCCGAGGTCCTCGATCCAGAAATCGGCCCGGAATGCCGCCTGGAGGGCCTGGGCCCACTGGCGTAACTCGGTGGCGCCGGGCCGGTCGTAGGTGTCGAGGAGATCGGCGCCGAGCAGGGCCGCCCGATGCGCGTGGGCCTGTGTCTCGCAGCGGGCCGGACCCCCGGGCTGGGGGTCGCGGAGGTAGGTGCCCTCGCCGATGGTCGTCCGCAGCCAGGTGAGGCAGCGTTCTGCCGCGGGCAACAGCTCCCTTGTCTCCTGCTCGGGCAGTCCCCAGCGGCGGGCCTCGGCGAGCAGTGCGGGAAAGAGCAGTGTGGCCTCCGTGCCCGTGCAGCCGGGTGGTAGGAGCGGGCCGGCATCGCGTCGTGGCCCGGGAATCAGGCCGGCCTGTGGGCTCCGGTCCGCCAGCTGGGTGCGGGCCAGGGTACGCAGTGTGCCCGCGGCGAGCCGGGTGCCGAGCGGCAGGGCCATCCGGGCCGCGGCCAGGGCCTCGGCGGGAGACATTCCGCAGCGCCAGGGCGCGCCTGCCGCGAGATGGGTGTCGGCGGGGTGGGCGGGGTCTCGCAGGAGCAGCGCCTGGAGATCGACGACCGCCCAGTCCAGCAGCGGGGCCACCCGGGAGTCGTCGCCTGTCGCCCGTGCGGGGGCGAGCGGGCTGGTCGTGGCCTGTGCCGCCGCCCGCAGGGGGCCCGCGCCGTCGAGCCGCACCCTCAGTTCCACGGCTGCCGTACCGCCCGGCGGGAGTTCCAGCTCCCAGCGCAGCAGCCCGGCGGACGCGAGGGCGTCGGAGGGCGGCGGGTCGGCGGTGACGGAGGCGGCGACACCGGCCGTGGCCCAGCGCAGGCCGGAGTCGTGGACAGTGGCCGGGAGTTCGGGGCCTGCCTTGCCGGAGGCGATGGCGCCGAGGTCGGCGAGGTCCGTGCCGAGGGCGAGCTCGACGGGCAGCCTCAGCGGTCGTGCGGCGGCATTGCGGAGCGTGATCCGCTCGGTTCCGTCGGCACGACGGGTCCGCTCGACCACGACATCGGGATCGGGACCGGCGGTCGGGGAGGCACGCAGAGTCCCCACGAAGCGGGCGCTGTCGGCGCCGGTCATCCTGGCAAGCACGGCGAGCGGTTCGCGCCCGGCCACGCGCATCTGGCACCGCGAGAGCAGGCGCCTGCCGGCACGGTAGAACCCGTCCAGTCCCCGGCCGGTCAGTTGTCCGCCACCGGAGATGGCGAGACCGGGCAGGGCGACACAGATCAAGGCGGTGTGCGTGGGCGGCAGCTCGGGTGCCGGCCGACTGCCCTGCGGTGTGCGCACCGACGGGGCGGCGGACCGGCGGCGGCTTGGGGCAGGGGTGGGCGCGGGTGAGTCGCCCCGGCCCCGGACCGGAGCCGACACCGGTGACGTGCCCTGGCCTGGGACGGGGGTCGACGCCAGTGGCCTGCCATGACCGGGGGCGGGGGTCGACGCCAGTGGCCCGCCATGACCGGGGACGGGGGTCGACGCCAGTGGCATGTCCTGGCCTGTCGAGGAGTTCGCCCGAAACTCCTTGGGCAATGACAGGGGGCCGATGGTCTGCCGTTCGGTGACGCCGGCGCCGTCCGTCGGCGACCACTCGCCCCTGTCCCAGGGCAGGCGTTCGTCGTCGGCGGCGGAGGTCGGAGTCGGCGGTTGGTGCATGGGGTGGCTTCCTCTGCGCTCGCGGCGCCTCGAACATGCCGGGCGACCCGTGGGACGCCCCGGCGGACCAGGGTCGTACGGCGGCAGGGCCCGTCCAGGCGTTCCGCCACTCAGGTGAACGGAGAGGGACTCGTCCGGGTCACGGCTCGCCTCGGGAGAGCCGGCCGAACGGCAGCGCAAGGGACGAGTGGTGCCGCTCGAGCCGGCCAGGCGGCCCAGAAGTGTGCCGCCGCCACGGCAGCCGCACCGGCTCGTGCGGGATCGGTTCCGGAACAGGCTCCCGGGGGGGGCGCAGCGCCCCGTGGATACGGTTGACGCGCCACGCGTCCTCGCTGGGCAGACCTGCTGCTCGGCCAGGCACCCGCCCGTACTCCCCCGCATGGCGATCAACCCTCCTCTTCAGGCTTGCGGTGGTCGTTGTTCGACCGGACTGCTCCGGTCGTGGTGGCGTCCGGTTCCGTCGCACGCGTGCGCGCGCTGCCGAGGCTGCGACTGCGACCGCCGGAGCTCGGGGATTCGGCAGCCGACGGGCCGGGGTGGGAACCGGCCGGCCTCCGCCGTCCGGCCATGGGCCTGGCCGCGCGAGGGGCGTCGCCCCCGTCGGCCGATCGCACACGGCGCCGTCGGCGCGTGCCCGTCCCCCTGCCCGCTTCGGCGCCCCGGTCGTCCGCGCCGGCGCTCGGTCCGTGCGTCGGGTCTTCCGTTGCCGGGAGCTCGGCCCGAGCCGTGGGCTTCCCCGCTGTCTTCTCCGCGTGCGGTTGTGAGCCCGTCTCCGCCGGCGTGCGCCTCGCGCGATCCGCAGGGTCCGCGCGCAGGCAGCGGCGGATCGCTTCCGGGTCGAGGCCTTCGTTGCAGGCCTGGTGCAGGAGCCGGGCGAACAGATAGTCGGGGTCCGCGCCCAGCGCCATGGCCAGCGCTTCACGGGCCTCCAACTCGTCACCTGTCGACCAGGCGACCCAGCCGGCCAGGGTCAGCGGGGCCGCGGCGTGTTCGCCGTAGGGTCCGACGCAGCGGCGGGCCAGGGCGCGCCAGAGCCGGAGGGCCGGGCCCGCCTCGTCGCCCTCCATCCACGCGGCCGCCCGGTCGCGGGTCGTGCGGTCCTGGAGCCCGAGGATCAGAGTCGCCGCCTCGTCGTGGGCGAGCAGGCGGTCGTCGCGCAGGTCCGCCGGATGCGTGCCGGACACCGGTGCCGCGGCGGCGAAGCGGTGGATGATCCGCTCAGCGAGGTCCAGGGTCTCCCCCGCCACGTCCGCGCGGGACGCCTCGTCGAGAATTCGGGGCACCAGAGTCATACCGGCCGCGTCCAGGGCGGTCTCCTGCTCCAGAGCCGCGGTCGTCTCCCAGGGCTGCAGCCTGGCACGCAACTCCCTGAGCGTGCCGCGCACTTGGATGCCTGCGTAGGTGGCCGCGGCGGCCAGCACGGAGGTGCCGGGAAGTCCCATGGGCGAGCCGTCCTCGGGGCAGCAGCTCTCGATCGGGCAGCAGTACGACCAGAATCGGCCGTCGGAGATGCACAGTGCCTCGATGACCGGCACGTCGAGGTCGCCGCACTGGGTACGCAGCAGGTGGGCCAGCCGCTCGAGCCGCCGTTTTACATCGCGGCCGGACTCGCCCGGGGCCGGTTCCTGGCAGACGTAGGCCACCATCTGTTCGGGCCGGGCGCCCCGCCGTTCGCTGCCGGTGACCAGCCCGTGGGCCAGCTGGCGTACGGCCGCCTCCCAGTCCTCCTCGTTCGCCGGGATGCCGAGCCGGGCCCGGCCGCCGAACCTGCCCCGGCCTTCACGGTCGTGCAGGGCCACCAGCACCATGCTGTCCTCCGGCCGGTAGCCGAGGAGATAGGGGAGGGCGTCGGCCAGCTCGGCCGGGGTGCGCAGGGTGACCTGCGTGTCGTGCGCGGACGGGCCGCTGAACGGCTCCTGTCCCGAGATGTCGCTGTTTTCGAAAGGTCCGGTGGTTTCGCTGTGATTCGCCATGCGCAGACGATCTCGCGGATCCTGCGATTCCGGTTGAGCCTGTGGACAAGTTGGATCAGGGACACGACAACGCTGGCCTGGCTGTCCACAGCCCGGGACAGTGGCCCGCCCGCTTGTCGGTCCCGTCCTGTTGTATGGGACGCATGGAGCACACGAGCAACGCGGATCTCCGGGCGCAGGCTGACGCCGTCCTCGCCCGGCTCGTCGGGGATGCCACGGGCGCGGCCCGGCTGCGCGAGGACCAGTGGCGGGCGATCGAGGCGCTGGTCGCCGAGCGGCGTCGGGCTCTGGTCGTGCAGCGCACGGGGTGGGGCAAGTCCGCGGTGTATTTCGTGGCGACCTCGTTGCTGCGGGCCAGAGGCAGCGGGCCCACGGTGATCGTCTCGCCCCTGCTCGCCCTCATGCGCAACCAGGTGGAGGCCGCGGCCCGGGCCGGCATCCACGCCCGCACCATCAATTCCTCCAACACCGAGGAGTGGGACGCCGTCCAGGCCGAGATCGCGGCCGGCCAGGTCGATGTCCTGCTCGTCAGCCCGGAGCGGCTGAACAACCCGGACTTCCGCGACCGGGTTCTGCCCAAGCTGTCCGCCGCGACCGGCCTGCTGGTCGTGGACGAGGCCCACTGCATCTCCGACTGGGGTCACGACTTCCGTCCGGACTACCGGCGGCTGCGCACCATGCTCGGCGACCTGCCGCCCGGTGTCCCCGTCCTGGCCACCACCGCCACGGCCAATGCCCGGGTGACCGCGGACGTCGCCGAGCAGCTGGGAACCGGCGGCACCTCGGACGCCCTGGTGCTGCGCGGGCCGCTGGACCGGGAGAGCCTCAGCCTCGGCGTACTGCGGCTGCCGGACGCCGCGCACCGGATGGCCTGGCTCGCCGACCACCTCGACGACCTGCCGGGCTCCGGCATCGTCTACACGCTCACCGTCGCCGCCGCCGAGGAGGTCACCGCGTTCCTGCGGCAGCGCGGGCACACCGTCGCCTCGTACACGGGAAAGACCGAGAACGCCGACCGTCAGCAGGCCGAGGACGATCTGCTCGCCAACCGGGTCAAGGCGCTGGTCGCCACCTCCGCGCTCGGTATGGGCTTCGACAAGCCGGATCTCGGTTTCGTGGTACACCTCGGTTCCCCTTCCTCCCCCATCGCCTACTACCAGCAGGTCGGCCGGGCGGGCCGCGGTGTCGAACACGCCGAGGTACTGCTGCTGCCGGGGAAGGAGGACGAGGCGATCTGGCAGTACTTCGCGTCGCTCGCCTTCCCCTCCGAGGAGCTTGTCCGGCGCACACTGGACGTCCTCGCCCGGGCGGACGGCCCCCTGTCGCTTCCCGCGCTGGAGCCCCTGGTCGAACTGCGCCGCTCCCGGCTGGAGACCATGCTGAAGGTCCTCGACGTGGACGGAGCGGTCCACCGCGTCAAGGGCGGCTGGATCGCCACCGGGCACCCCTGGTCGTACGACACCGAGCGCTACGCCTGGGTGGCCCGGCAGCGGGCGGCCGAGCAGGAGGCGATGCGCGCCTACGCGTCCACCACCGAGTGCCGGATGGAGTTCCTGCAGCGCCAGCTGGACGACGAGGGTGCCAAACCCTGCGGCCGCTGCGACAACTGCGCCGGCCCGCGCTTCACCGCCGACACGTCCACGGCGGCGGTGGACGCCGCGCGCAGCGACCTGGGCCGGGCCGGCGTCGAGGTGGAGCCCCGCCGCATGTGGCCGACGGGCCTGCCGGCCATCGGCATCGATCTCAAGGGGCGCATTCCGGCCGGTGAACAGGCCTCGTCGGGGCGGGCTCTGGGTCGACTGTCGGACATCGGCTGGGGCAACCGGCTGCGTCCGCTCCTCGCGCCGCAGGCACCGGACACCGCTGTGCCGGACGATGTGGCGCGGGCCGTGGTCGGCGTCCTGGCCGACTGGGCGAAGGGCCCCGGCGGCTGGACCTCCGGTGTGTCCGACGCCCAGGCGCGGCCGGTGGGCGTCGTCACCGTCGCCTCGCGCACACGGCCCTTGCTGATCCACTCCCTGGGCGCCCGGATCGCCGAGGTCGGCCGGCTGCCGCTGCTCGGGTCCGTGGAGTACGC
The DNA here is from genome assembly GCF_040298985.1 of Streptomyces sp. NPDC001093. NCBI lineage: Bacteria > Bacillati > Actinomycetota > Actinomycetes > Kitasatosporales > Streptomycetaceae > Streptomyces > Streptomyces sp. NPDC001093. Next base: position 11,083 of record NZ_JBEPBF010000058.1, read on the forward strand.
CGAGGACGTACCGTGGGTGTCGCGCAGCAACAGCGCGCAGCGGCTCAAGGCCCTCGACGGTGCGCTGACGGTACCGCCCGCCCTCGCCTCGGCGCTGACCGCGGCCGACGGCCCGGTGCTGCTGGTCGACGACTTCACGGAGACGGGCTGGACGCTCGCGGTCGCGGCACGTCTGCTCAGAAAGTCCGGCGCGCGGACGGTGTTGCCGCTGGTCCTGGCCGTCCAGGGCTGAGCGCGCACCCGCGGCGGCAGCCGTACGGGACACGGCCGGGCACCTCAGGCGTCATCGGGCTGAGCTTTGGGTAGGGATATAAGCCACGCACCAGCAGATAACAGTCGGTGGCCCCAATTGCTCGTTGCCGCATCCAAGTTCGGCAGGAAGAATTGAGGTCCGCTCCCCGCGCGGCTCGTCCGTGATCGGTCGGGCTCTGCTGCGGTGCGCGGTCCCTCGAATCCGACCTCGCCCGCAGTGTGGGCGCGTAGCCGAAGGGAGGAACGTGACCTTCGGATTCGCCTCGTCCTCGGCGGCCTCGTTGTCGACCTCCGCGTCCGCCGCTTCCGCCAGTCGCCTGCTCGAGCCGGCCGAATGGGCCGCCGCCGGAATCCCTCTGCTGCGCAACCCCCGTGAGGTCATCAGCGGGCTGCACGCCCGCCATCGGCCGAGGCCCTCCACGGCGATCGTGGCAGTGCTCGATCCGGACGAGCGGCTGTGCGCCAGCGCGTCGTTCACACGTCGGCCGGCCCCGGCCGACGGCTGGATGTTCCGTAACGCGCTGCTCGCGCAGTTGCGCCGGGTGATTCCGCACGACCTGAGACGCCGGACGCCGGTGCGCACCGCCATCCTCGTCTACTGCCGTGAGGGGGACGCGCATTGGACGGAGGAGGACGGCGCCTGGATGTGGGGCCTGCGTGACGCCTGCACCCTGCACGGGCTGAGGTGCGGGGCGTACATCACGCTGACCCACGACGGCTGGCAGGTGCTCGGCGAAGGACGCAGCGGCCGCCACCCCAACGCGGACTCCGTACCCGAACCCTTCGCCACGTCCGAGACACCGCCGCTCGCGCCGCGCACCGGCGGCCCGGTCTCCGAGGTCCTGCGCCGCGTGGCGGCTCGCTGAAGGGCATGGCAGGAGGCCGGGGCTGCGCCCGACCGTCTTCCGGCCACCGCCCTGCCCGCACGGACGGACGGCGGGCCGGCCGGCCGCCCACCGCTCGGCCGCCCACCGCTCGGCCGCCCACCGCTCGGCCACCAGGACACCCACACCGCACCGTGCCGGGCCGGCCCGTGTTCCGAGGAACGCGAGGGCCGCCCGTCTGCGAAGCGAGGTGAGGGCCATGCGACGTGAGGCCGTACCGTGCCGGGGGCACACCGTGGTGCCGCACCGGGCAAGCCGGCGCCCGCCCCACATCCGGATCCGGCAGCCGTGCGAGCCGTACTCGTGGTACGAGAAATACGAGAGCCTCGCCCCGAGTGCCCGCGGCCATGGCTCTGCGGACGGCGGCGTCACGGTCCGGCCATGGCAGGGCAGGCAAGCCGCGCGAGCCAGGGTCCCGCCTCCGCGCTGCAACCACTGCTCCGCGTCTGGCGTCTCGGCATACTGCCGGGAAGCCGTCCACGAGCGGTGGTCCGCCGGTCATGCGGGCATGCCACAGGCCACGCCGTGCGGATTCCACCGGGACGGTTCTTTTGTCACTCCGGTGCCCCGAGGTGCCGGACGAGGCTCAGACGCCTGCGCCCAGCACCGAGTTGATCTGCTGCGGGTCGCCGCAGACGATCAGCAGGGCACCGGCCCGGGTGTGGGCCAGCGGAAGAGCCGAGGCAGCGGCGGAGGCGGGGCCTCCGTTGACGGCCACGACGACCACGGGACGGGTCGCGGCGCGGGAGGCCACGGCGGCGTCCGCATAGAAGACGTCGTCACCGGCGTCGTGCTGCGCCCAGTAGGAAGCTTCACCGAAGGACAGCTCGTGCTCCGCCCACGGATGCTGGGACCCGGTGGTGATCACGAGCACGTCGCCCGGGGCACGACCCGAGTCCAGCAGCAGGTCCACCGCCTCCTCGGCGGCGTCGAGCGCACCCTCGGCCGAGGCCGGGATCAGCTGGATCTGCGGGGTGGCCGCCGAGGCGGCGGGAGCGGCCGGGCCGGACGGGCCCGGCTTGGCCGGAGCCCCGTCACGCGGCGTGCGCTGCACCGGCGGCACCGGCCGCGGAGGACCGGGACGACCGGGGCGGGACGGAGCCGCGGGGCGGGGGCCGGGTACGGGACGGGGGGTCGGCGCGGTACGGCCGCTGGCCGGAGTGGCGCGGGGACCCTGGGCACTCTCGTGAATCTGAGGCTCCTCGGGAATGAGAGGCATGAGCTGATATTTATCAAACGTTGGTGCGGCGCGGGTGACCGGGTGGCACATCAGTGCGGGCGGAACCGTCAGAAATCGAATCCGAGCTGACCCTCGATTTCCGGAACACTTCCGTCCGCCCAGCTGCGGACCTTCTTGAGGTGCCGCCACTGAGGCAACGCATCAAGATACGCCCACGACAAGCGGTGGAGCGGGGTGGGCCCCCACTCCTCCAGTGCGGCCTTGTGCACGGGCGACGGATACCCGACGTTGTCCGCAAATCCGAAGTCTGCATGGTCGACACCCAGTTCGGCCATCATTTTGTCGCGCTGAACCTTGGCGATCACCGACGCCGCCGCGACGGCCACACACGACTGATCGCCCTTGATCACCGTGCGCACCCTCCAGGGGGTGCCGAGGTAGTCGTGCTTCCCGTCGAGGATCACGGCGTCGGGGCGGACCGGCAGGGCGTCCAGGGCGCGGACCGCGGCGAGCCGCAGCGCGGCCGTCATCCCCAGGTCGTCGATCTCCTCGGGGGAAGCATGCCCCAGCGCATAGGCCGTCACCCACGCCTGCAGGACCTCCGCCAGTACCGTGCGCCGCTTGATCGTCAGCAGCTTGGAGTCGGTCAGCCCCTCGGGCGGGCGGCGGAGTCCGGTGATCGCGGCACAGACGGTGACAGGCCCGGCCCAGGCGCCGCGCCCCACCTCGTCGACACCGGCAATGACCTTCGCTCCGGTCGTGGCGCGCAGGGAGCGCTCGACGGTGTGAGTAGGCGGTTCGTACGGCATGGCGCCCCTAGCGTACGCCGCCGGGGTCATCAGCCGACACCCCGGTCGCCCGACCGTCACACGGTTCCCGGGGGTGCGGGATCAGCTTCCGTGGGGCCGCAGCAGCGGGAGCATCAGCTGGTCGATCATCTCTTCGAGATCTCGATCGCACCATTCGCTGGCGCACATTTTCGAGCGGTACATCATCATGGCCGGGATGGCGTCGAAGACATAGCTGTTGGCCGCGTCCGGACGCACCTCACCCCGCTCAATCCCTCGGGTGATGACCTCGGCCAGGAGCTTGACGGTCGGCTCCACCACTCCCCCGACGATCACCTCCTGGAAACGCTCCGCCTGGATCTGGTCGCATTCGTGAATCACCGAGCGCAGCGCCACACCGGGGGGTGAGTACATGATCTGCCGCACCTGCCGGCACAGGGCGAGGAGGTCCTCGCGCACGCCGCCGAGGTCCGGGGCCGTCTCGACGCGGGGCAGTCCGGCCACCAGGGCGTCCGCGACAAGGTCCTCCTTGGAGGGCCAGCGGCGATACACCGCCGCCTTGCCGGTCTGGGCGCCGGCGGCGACTCCTTCCATGGTCAGGCCCTTCCAGCCGACCTCACCGAGTTGCTCCAGCGCGGCTTCGAGGATCGCGCGTTCCAGCACCACGCCGCGCCGACGAGGGGAAGCCGCCCGAGCGGGAGCGGCCGTCCAGCGCGAGGTAACCATCTGTTTCTCTCCAACTGCAAGGGAAGCGGGAATTCCGGGGAAGGGTGGGCCGCGCCGCAGCAACAGGGGGGACGCGAGGCGGCACCTTTACACAGGATCCATAGTTACGGCCTCTCAGCTCCTTCAGGAACCAAAACCGGGCACGGCCCGCCGGGAGGGGCATCCCGGCATCGCACTCACCGTCATCGCGGCCCGCCAACTCATGGTGGTCCTGGACGCGACCGTTCCATCGCGCGTTTCACCGTCCCTGTCTTCGTCGTCGTCCGTGAGGAACAAGTGGGGTTCGACCACGCCCTCGACCAGCATGTCAGGCAGCGGCGGCTCTTTCGATGGTTCGGGCACCGGAAGGACCGGAATCGCCCGGAACCCCGCCAGCACCTCGGCCGGCCCCCGACTCACTCCCCGGTGCCCGATGACGGGCAGGACGGTGGTGGGCAAGGGCGGCGTGCTGAACGTCACCGCCGTTGACATCGGCTCGGGCATCTCGTGGACCGTGCGGACGCCCGGGGCCTCTTCGGCGAGGGTCGCGATCAGGGCAGCCAGGTCGATGTCCGCTGATGACCGGCGCACAACGCCCACCCGCGGCACGTGCCGGGCGGCGTCCTGGGCCGTGGCCACCGCGGCGGTTGCCTGGGCGACCCGGCCGCCGATCTCGCCACCCCACGGCGCCACTTCAAGGTCAACCCCTTTAGAGAACGCTTGTGTTCACAAAGGTCGACTCGCTATCGTCCCGAGTAGTGAACGCATACGTTCACTAATTCGCCTCTGGGGGACATTCTGTGACGCACGATCAGATACAGACGCAGTCACCCGTACCCGCGCCACCGGGTCCGGCCTCACGCCCGTCACACCCAGGCATCGCGCTCATGGTCATCGCCGCGTGCCAGCTGATGGTGGTGCTCGATTCCACGATCGTCAACATTGCCCTGCCCCACATCCAGACCGCGCTGAACTTCTCCACGACCGACCTGACCTGGGTGGTCAGCGCCTACACCCTCACCTTCGGCGGCCTGCTGCTGCTCGGCGGGCGAGTCGGGGACATCCTCGGGCGCCGCAGGGTCTTCATCGCCGGCATCCTGCTCTTCACCTTCGCCTCCCTGCTCGGCGGACTCGCCCAGGAGCCCTGGCAGCTGCTGGCCGCACGAGTCCTGCAGGGAATGGGCGGAGCCATCGCATCACCCACCTCGCTCGCGCTCATCACCACCACGTTTCCCGAAGGCCCCGAGCGCAATAGGGCATTCGGCATCTTCGCCGCCGTCTCCGCGGGAGGCGGCGCCATCGGACTCCTGGCCGGCGGACTGCTCACCGACTGGCTCGACTGGCGCTGGGTGCTCTTCGTCAACGTACCCATCGGCATCCTCATCGCGGCACTCGCACCGCGCTACATCAACGAGTCCGAGCGCCACCCCGGCCGCTTCGACGTGACCGGCGCGCTCACCTCGACGCTCGGCATGGTCGCACTGGTCTACGGGTTCATCAGGGCCGCATCCGACGGCTGGCGGGACTCGCTGACGCTCGGCGCGTTCGGCGCGGCCGTGGTACTCCTCGCCGCCTTCATGTTCGTCGAAAGCCGCGCCAGGGAACCGATCACCCCCCTGCGGATGTTCGCCGACCGCAACCGCTCGGGCACATACGTGATCATGATCAGCCTCGCGGCAGCGATGTTCGGCATGTTCTTCTACATCGTGCTGTTCGTGCAGAACGTGCTGGGCTACTCCCCCACCCGCGCCGGCCTGGCCTTCCTGCCCGTCACCGTGGTCATCGCGGCGGGCGCGGGGGTATCACAGCGGCTGCTGCCGGTGCTCGGCCCCAAGCCGTTCCTGATGACCGGAACCATCCTCGTCGCCGTCGGCCTGGCCTGGCAGTCCATGGTCGACTCGGGCAGCTCGTACGTCGGCGGGGTGCTCGGCCCGATGCTGGTCTTCGGCTTCGGCATGGGACTCAACTTCGTCACCGTCACCGTCACCGCCGTATCCGGCGTCGCCCCCCACGAGGCGGGCGCTGCATCCGCGCTTCTCAACGCGACACAGCAGGTGGGTGGTTCGCTCGGGCTGTCCATCCTCACCACCGTCTTCGGCTCGGCCAGCCGCGACGAGGCGACCAGGCAAGCCGCGTCGTTCCTGGCCCGGGCCACGCCGGAGCAGAAGGCCGCGTTCGCCAAGTCCCATCAGCTTCCCGCCCCGTGGAGCCACGAAGTCCTCGCCCACGGGATCTCCACTGCCTTCGTCCCGGCCGCCGCCATGGCCGTCCTCGCGTTCGTCGTCGCCGCAGTCGTCATACGCGTCCGCAAGAGCGACTTGCAAGCCCTCAGCGGCGCGGGCGGCGGCCCGGCCGTGTGACCCCGCGCGTCCCCCGATCTCGGCGTCCGTAACCGATCGAACCGCCCGCCACGGGTACGTCGGCCTACGGACGCCGTGCGCCGCGCCCCTGACCGGCTCCCGCCGTCACATTGCGATCCCAATTGGCGCCCTGGCAAGGCCCGTTGGAACGCCACCGGTGACCTGGAGCCAGGGAAAGCCCGGGGCTATGGTTACTGGGCATGGGGTCAGGAGAGCCGCCCGAGGGCGAGAACCCTCACAGCCACAACCCCCGCCGGCAGCCGAGGTGGCCGCGGCCGTCGAGCGGCGGGGACGGTGGGAACCGGGCAAAGGCCGTTGCGATCGCTGCGGTCACGACCGTGGTCGTAGCCGCCTGCGTCACCGGCTCGCTGATCGTGGGCGGCTTCAAGGGCGACAACGCCGACGGCGGCAGCAGGAACACGAAGGCGCCCGCGAGTGCCCCGCGGAGCCCGACGGCCTCGGCTCCGACGTCCAAGAACCCACGCGGCAGCACGACCCAGAGACCCACCGTCCCGGGCTGGAAGGTCGTCATCAACCCCGAGTGGGGCACGGCCTTCGACGTGCCGCCGGACTGGGACGTCAAACCGTCGAACCTGTTGTTCGGCTTCGAGAACAGCAAGCTCGACTACAACGACCCGAAGAACGCGGGCGAGTTCGTCATCATGATGGGCGCACCGGCGGTCCTCCAGGAGGACTGGTGCCTGTCCGACGCCGACAAGGACGGACGCGTGGACGGCACAGCGCTGGCGGTGGCGGGCACCAAGGGCGCCGAGGGTGCCCGGAGCACCGCTGACGCCGCCCTGAGCCAGTCGGTCCAGTGGGTGTACGGCGGTTACACGCAGCCCGACAGGAAGAGCATCGTCTCCGACAGGACGGCGAGGCCTTACACGACCACGTCCGGTCTCAAGGGCAGCATCGCCTGGGCCCGGTCCAAGAACGCGCCCAGGAATGACAAGTGCACGAGCGACGGGAAGGCCATCACCTTCAGCTTCAAGGACTCCGCGGGTGGCCTCGTCGCATGGAGCCTCCTCGGCGCCACGGGCGTGCGGGGCGAGCTGCCGGACCGGACGATCATGAAGATCCTCAGCACGGTCCGCCTCCACGGGAAGCCGACGGAATCCTGAACCGTCACCGGCGACGGCCGGTCCCCGGTGAGTACAGTGGGAACGGCGACGACGGGGGCGGACGCACATGGAGAGGCAGACGGGGTCGGGCGGTGGGCCGCAGATCACCAACACCGCGGTCGACTGCACCGCCGATTACCTGATCCAGATCGGGATCCTGCACGGCGACATCATCGTCCACTCGCCGGTGGACACGCCCGTTGACGACACCCCGCTGGCCGCGGCCGAGCAGGAACTCGCGCGCAGCCTCCTGCGCCGCTGGCGGGCCGAGGCCGACGCCTGGGACATGACCGACCCGCAGCCGCTGCCCGTGCGCTGGACGCCCAGCCGCCGGGTGGTGTCCGCCGGAGAGTACATCCCGGCGGGTTCCGGGACGGACACCATCGCCGGGACGTTCCTGAGACTCAGCCCCCGGCGGCGGCTGGTCGTGCTCGGCACCGCGGGGTCCGGCAAGACCGTCCTGTCCGTCCTGCTCACCCTCGAACTGCTCGCCCGCCGGCTCACCCAGGGCGAGCACGAGGTACCGATCCCGCTCGTGCTGTCGCTGGAGTCCTGGGACACCCGGCGGCAGTCGCTGACCGAGTGGCTCGTGGACCGGCTGCACCGGGACCACCCGGGTCTGCCGCCCGTGGACGGCGTCCACCCGGGCCGCCGGCTGGTCCTTGACCGGCGGGTGCTGCCCGTCCTCGACGGCCTCGACGAACTCCCCGCGCACCGCCGCGCCGAGGTCCTCGACGCTCTCAACACGGGCCTCGGCGGCGACGGGGACGCCGTACTCGTCTCCCGCTCGGCCGAGTACGCCGACCTGGACGGGAAGGGCAAGGGCCTGCGGCACGCCACCGTCATCGAGTCGCTGCCGCTGCGCCCGGAGGAGGTGGCGGACTACCTCCGCAGAGCCCGGCCGCCGGCCCGCGCCGCCGCCTGGGCCGGCCTGCTGAGCACCCTGCGCAACCAACCCTCCGCACCGGTCTCGTGGGCCCTGACCAGTCCCCTGATGGTGTGGCTGGTGCGCCGCTCGTACGAGCAACCGACGGCCGATCCGGACGAGTTGACGGAGCGGGAGCGCTTCCCCACCCGGGAGGCCGTCGAGGCGCACCTGCTCGACCGGATCGTGCCCGCCGCTTTCCCGGCGCGGCCGCCGGACCCCGGCCGGCTGCACCCGCCCCGCGCCTGGGACGCCGAACGGGCCGGCGCCTGGCTGTCGTACCTGGCGCTGCTGCTCAGCCGCCGGGGGGAGTCCGAGCTCGCCTGGTGGCGGTTGTACGCGGCGCCGCTGCCCCGGCTGCTCGCGGTGCCCGCGCTGCTGTCGGCCGGCATCCTGCTGTCCTTGGTCATCAGGGCGGGCATGTCCGGCTATGCGGCGGACTCCCCGGTGGGCCAAGTCGGCGTGACGATGGACGTGTCGTTCGGGGCCATTCTGGCGGCGCTCGCGCGGTCCGTCACCGCGGGCTGGTTCGGCCAGCGGCTCGCCGAGCCGCGCCGCAGCGCCAACCCGCTGCTGTTCATCCACGCCCTGCGCTCCGTCGACCGGCACGCGCGGGTCGGCCCACGAGTCCGTCTCGCGGCGCTCACGGGCGGTCCCGCTCTCGTCGTCCTCCTCCTCGCGCTGTACCTGTCCGGGGCGCGGGACCCGGGCCTGGTCGCGCTGGCGATCGGAACCGTGCTGCCGATCCTGCTGATGATCGTGTACGCGGCACCCGCCGACACCGTGGACGCCGCCACCCCCGGGGAACTCCTGCGCGGCGAACAGACCGCGCTCGTCACGACGCTGACGCTGGTGGCTCCCCTCATCGGGGTCGGTGCCGGTTCGTTCTTCTGGCTCGACTCGCAGGGTTCGGGCAACTGGTGGCCCGCGTTTGCGGCCTGGGCCGGTGCCTCCGCGATGTTCGTGCTGCTCAGCCCGTGGAGCCGCTGGTTCCTCGCCAAGTGCTCCCTGGCGGCGACCGGGCGGGTGCCCTGGACGTTCATGACCTTCCTCGGGGACGCGCGGACGGCGGGCCTGCTGCAACTGTCGGGCGGCACGTACCGGTTCCGCAACCACAGGCTCCAGGAGCACTTGGCGGCGCGGCTCGCTCGGGAGCGGGGCTCGGCGGCCGCCCCCGAGCCGCCGCGCGTCCCCGCGCTCGCGGACCCCCGGCACTTCACGGTGGAGAGCACCACGGACCATTACCGCCTCCGCGGCCGCTCCCGCAGGGTGCCGCTGGCCCACTGGGCGGCGCTGGGCTCCATCATGGCCGTCTTCCTCGTGCGCTTCTCCGTGTCCGGCCAGTGGCGGCAGGCCATCTACTGGTTGCCGCTGCTGTTCTTTCCCTTCCTCGGCGTCCTGATCACGGTGATCGGCCTCCTCATGCCGCGTCAGCGGATCGAGCTGGAGCTGACCCGGGACGGCGTCACCTCGGTCACCGGACGCAGGCGGCGCTCCTACGCCTGGCGACACGTGGAGGAGATCACGGTGCGCCGGGCGGTCTCCCGGGGCCGGGACGCGGGCTTCTACGCGCTCCAGGTCCGGCTGGCCCCCGACGCCCCGCGCCCACCGCGTCGCTCCCGCATGGGCGACGGCTGGTACTTCGTGCTGTCGCTCGGTCTGACCGGGCACGTCGACGACCGGCTGGGTGCGGCCCTGGCCGACTTCGCCGGGCCGCGCTGGACGCACTGAGGCCCTCAGCAGGCTGACGCCCTCAGCAGAGCGACTCGGTGCCTCCGGCGGCCGTGAGCAGGGCCAGGCAGCGGGACGTCACCGTGGTCCCGTCCTCGGTTGCGTCGACGGCGTAGGCGACCGGGGCGCGGCCCTCGGCGCCGCTCGGCGCCGTGATCCGCCAGCCCGCCTCGTAGGTGTCCTCTGCCCGCAGCACCCGGGGCGGGCGTCCCACGAGCGCGGCGTGCCAGCCCGCGGGCAGCAGGGGCGGCCGTACGACGATGGCGAGGTCGCGGGCGGTGGCGTTCTCGATGCGGAGCCGGCCACCGTCCGCCGGGTGCAGGCGCAGGGCGTCGGAGCTGGTCCAGCGGATGTTGAACTCGCGCAGGCGCAGCTTCTTCTCCCGACTCTCGTCACGCAGGGAGTCGAGACCGATGCGGACGGAGTCGACGGTGTGCCGGTAGGGGAAGTCGTAGCCGTACGTCTTGCCGTCGTTTCCCGTCCTGGCGTCGCGCCACTCGTAGGAGTCGTCGGCCGAGACGGTACTGGCGCCGACCTGCCCCTCCACGCTGACCCCCGGCGACGAGTACGCCCCGATGGTGTCCGGGTCGAAGTCCACCGAGACCCTGCTCAGCGGCAGCGGCATCCCGAAGTCGACGCGCAGCCAGTTGTCCGGGTGCGGGGAGCCGCTGACCGACCAGTACCCGTCGTGCCCGGGCAGCGCCGCCGAGGGCGGATGCCCCGGGGCCGCGTAACTGACGCTGAGCCTCGGCCAGTCCCGGGTCGCGAAGGCCATGAGGTCGACCTGGTGGACCGAATCCCGCAGCGGATGCCGCCACTTGTCGTAGACGGAGGGCAGACCGAGGAACGCCCTCGGTGGCAGGGCGCCCGCCTGCAGGAGGACCAGGACGATCGGCACGGCGAGGAAACCGGCGAGGTGGGTGGCCAGGAGGCTGTGCCGGGCCACACGGTGGCGTGGCAGCCGGGCGGCGGCACCTGTGGGGCGGCGCGCGGGCGGTGGGGTGATGCTCCCGCCCGGGGCCGGGGTGCCGTCCGTCCCGGCCAGCCACTGCGAGATCCCGGCGAGAGCGGAGGCCGGGACGCAGCGCACCGGGATGCCGGTGGCGTCGAGGGCGCGCAGCAGATGGCCGCCGTCGGCCGCTTCCAGCTCGGCGCGTACGGCCGTGTCGTCGCCCTGTCGGGCCCGGGTGTACAGCAGCGCGAGACGGCGTGGGCGTCGGCGCGCGGGCAGGGCGCTCACGACGTGCAGGACACGGGTGACGGCGTGCACGGCGACGCTGTGCGCGGCCGGGTCGTCCACCACCAGCAGCAGTCCGTCGGCCCGGCCCAGCACCTCCAGCCGGGCGACCGACTCCTGACTGCGGTACGCGTCACCGGCCGGGTCGTACCAGAGCAGGGGCGTCCGGCCCGAGCGCACCAGCGGCGGTTCGCTCCCGGGCGAGGCGCCCAGCTCGGTCAGGCCCTGCCGGTGGACACCGGTGCGCTGCTCGCGCGGGCCGCCGACGAGCACCACGACCCGGGCCCGCTCGTATCCGGCGGGCAGTGGGTTCTCGCAGTGCGGGCAGCGCGCGTCCAGGCGGCGGGCGCCGAGAACGGCCGGCAGGCGGGTGCCGCAGCGGCAGCGGTGGTACAGCGCGCCGTACCGGTTCGGGGTCAGCGCACCGTGCCCGGCGCCGCAGCGGGGGCACAGGCGTACGGGCCGCACGACGGTGCGTCCACAGTGCGTGTACGGGCACGGCGCCGGCCCGCGGCGCAGTGCGCGTCCCGTCCGTTCGACCGCGGCCCACATCACCCACCACAGCGTCCACAGCGCGCAGCACAGGGCCCAGAACAGGAGCGAGAACAGCAGCGGGAGGATGCTCAGCGCGGTCGCGGTCAGGATGACGGCGGTCATCGTGGCCACGAGGACCGGGGCCACGACGACCACCAGGAAGCGCTGTCCGCGGGTCACGCTCTGCGGCGAGGGCTCGAGTCCTCTCACACAGCGGTCCAGGAACCGCTCGGCATCGCTCACCAGCCGTGTGTGTTCGTCGAGACCGTCCCACCAGGCCGCGCGCAGGTCGCGCAGCGCGGTGACGCGGAAGTAGGCGGGGGCGGCCGGTTCGCCGTCCGGGGCGGCTGCGGCGCCGGCGGCCGGGCCGAACGTCCGCCAGACGATGCCCAGTTGGGACAGGACGAGACGTGGCAGGGTCACGCACACGCCATGGCCGACGATCAGGGCGACCAGCAGGGTGACCATCAGGAGGAGAACGACGGGGTTGGCCACGGCTCACTCCTTCTCCCGCGCGGATCCGCGCCGCCACGGCAGCCGTGGCCCCCGTTCCCGCTCGGGTTCCTCCTCCTCGGCCCGCACGAGGTCGCGCAGGGCCTCGTAGGTCTCCGTCTCCTCCCACAGCCCCCGCCGGTACAGCCGCAGGATCCTCAGGCCGGCCCGGCGCGGCTCTTCGGGCGCCCGGCGCAGCACGTGCAGCGCGGTGCCGGGAGCCTCGGCGAGCACGTCCGGTACCCCGCCCGGTGCTCCGTCGGCGAGGGAGGCGAGGAAGGCACACGCCTGGGCGTCCAGTACCTCGGCCCGCGACTCGGCGGCGGCCTCGAGCGCGGTGAGCAGCCCCGCCAGGACGGCGCCCCGGTAGGGCTCGGGCAGCGGCGCGAGCGCGGCCCGTAGGTCGCCGAGTGGTGCCGTCAGGGTGGCGAGGTGGCGTTCGGCCGCGTTCCGAACACGCTCGGGCGGGACACCCGCCGCCTGTGGCCGCAGCTCCGCCAGCGCCCGTACGAAACCCACGAGCCCCGAGGGGGCGGACGTCGCCTGGACCAGGTCCCCGGCGGTGCCGTCCGGCGCGAGCAGTGCGCACGCGGACCGCAGCCGCCGCACTCCCGCCCCGGCGCCCTCGTCCGGAGCCGCGTCCCACAGCTCGGCCACCGTGTCCACCACGTCCAGCCGCCCGCTGCCCCACGCGCCCGCGAGGAAGCGCGCCGTCGCGCACGGCTCCGGGTCTCCGTCCTCCCTCAGCCCGTCGAGATCGAACACCGGGGCCGGCGCCCGCTCCCCCGTCTCCGGCCGTGTTCCCGTCAGATGACGGTGGTCGTCCTCCGGACGTGCCGTGTACGTCGTGAACGTCAGTCGGGCGGCCAGGCCCGCCGGGAGGGTGTAGGAGACCGCGGCGATCCAGTCGACGACACGTTCCGGGTCCGCGGACACCAGGGTCGCGCCCGTGCCCTCGCCGGCGAGCGCCCGCAGGGCCACGGCGAGCAGCCGCTCCAGGAGGCGGACTCCCGCTTCACCGGTGGCGTCCAGCAGCCGTCGGACCCGGTCGGGCCCGACGGCACTGCCGGGCACGAGTTCGGCCAGGTCGGGCAGGACGTGGCCGTCGTCGGGCGCGGGGGACGGTGCCCACTGCGGGGTGTCCCACAGCTCGACGGGGCGCAGGCCCGCCAGTTCGCCGGGGCCGGCGCAGAGGGCGTGGCAGAAGTGGTTGCCCAGGCGCCCGGTGTAGTCCCGGCCGGTGAAGCGGGTACGGGTCAGGACGGCCGTGTCGTCGTCGGGGCGGTCGTAGGCGAACGCCATGGGATATCCGGCAGATGGGACGGCGCCCGGCGGGGGCGTGTACCCCGTCAGGGGGCGCAGGAGGCCGAGCGCGGGGCGGGCCGCCGGGGAGACGGCGGTGAAGCGGAACCCGCCGTGGCGGTCGGCGGCCGACGGCGGGGCGGAGGTGTAGTGAGCCTGCCCGGCCATGCCGGTCACCCCCGTCCCCGGTCGAGGGCGCCGAAGCGGTGCAGCAGCCACATCAGGGGGTCCTCCACGCGGTGCGGCCGTACGACGCCGCCGTGGCCGAGGCCGCCGCCGCGCTGTGGCGCGGTGCCGAGTGTGGAGAGGGCGAACAGTTGGTAGTCCGTGCAGAACCGGCGCAGCCGCGCGTCGAGTTGGTGTTCCTGCCAGCGGTTCAGCAGGGCCTGGAGTTCGGCGTGGACGGCGGCGCGGTCGTCGGCATCGAAGACGGGCCCGGGGCGGCGGGTGCGGTGCAGGGCGGAGTTGTCCGGCAGGTGGGGCCACAGCAGGTCGGCCTTGGTGAGGGCGACGGCGACCGGCACGGTCACCTTCCCGCCGCCGCCCAGGTGGCCGAGCACCCGCGCCAGTACCTCGCCGGACCGGCCCGGCACCCCGTCCCCGTCCTTCAGGGGGGCGCCGGGCAGGTCCTGCGGGTCGACGAGGACGACGACGGCGTCGGCCGAGGTGAGGTAGCGCAGTTGGGTGTCCATGCGGTCCCGTGAGGTGAAGTGCTCGCCCGCGGTGTCGAGGAACACCAGGGTCAGCACCTGCTCGCGGGCGCGCCCGAAGCGGCCCCGCCGGGTGCGGCCGAGGCGGTGCACCAGGGGTCGGCCCCCGTCGTGCTCGGCGGTCTTGGGGACGGTGTGCTGCTCCTCGTACAGGTGCCGCTCGTACCGTTCGTGGTAGTCGGTCATGGTGTCGTCGTCGCAGGGCAGCAGGGCCGCGTCGAGTTCGGCGCCGAGGCGGTGCAGCAACTCGTGCACGAGGACGGCGATGTAGGTGCTCTTGCCCGAGCTGACGGGGCCCGCGAGCGCCACCAGTTTCCCGGGGGTGCGCAGATAGCCCTCCGGCAGCCGGCCCCCGCAGGCCGTGCAGCGCAGCCGGGTGGCGGTGCGGCCGCAGGTGCGGCACACCGCCGAACCGGTCCGGGGGTCGGCGGACATCAGGCCCTTGCCCTCGGCGCAGGCGGCGGTGCCGCTCGCGCAGACGTACGCGATCTGCGTCCGGGTGACGTTCCGGAAGCAGTGCGGGCACACCCAGGTGCGGCGGCGCGTCGGTCTCATGTCCCCTGCCCCTAGGTGATCTCGAGCGTGTGGTGCGGCGGGTCCCGCAGGACGAGCCCCTCACCGACGGCGAAGCAGCGCAGCCAGCCGCCCGGGCCGCGGGGCAGCCGCGCCGACAGCCGCACGTCCCGCCCCGGGCCGAGCTCCGCCTCGGCGAGATCCGCGAGGACGTCCCCGTCGGCGGGCTCCAGCGGCCAGACCGGGCCGTGGGAGCGCACCAGCAGCAGGCGCTCGGCCCGTACGGGGGCGGGCGCGGTGAACACGGCGGTGACCGTGCGCCGTCCGGGCATGCCGTGCCGCTGAAGCCGGTAGCCGACGTCGGTGCGCGCGCGCAGCACCGCCGTGCTCGGCGGGCCGTACGTGCGCAGCCCGCCGAGCACGGCCACCGGCCGCACCTCGACCTCCACCCCGGCGCCGTCCGCGACGGGCAGCCGTACGCCCGCCTCGTGCCGGTAGGCGGACCGGCCGACGGTGCGCCGACGCTCGTCCTGCTCGCCGGGGGTCCGCCAGGTGACCTCGACCTCGTCGCCGGCGTCGGGCGGCCAGTCGAGGACGACGGCCACGCCCGTGCCGCCGTGCCGGGTGAGGGTGAGGGCGCCGAGCGACCGCACGGCGGCGACCGCGTGCGCTCCGGTGACGGCACGTTCCCCGGCGACGGTGACCGCCAGCACCACCGTGGGCCGGTCCGGCGGCGGGAACCGCAGCCCCTCGGGGGCGGGCCGGGCCGTGATCGGCCGCCCGGGCAGTTCCGCCGTGCGCAGCCGGGTGCCGGGCGGCCACGGGGGTTCGCCGCCGAAGCCGTACAGGCGCACCTCGCCGCCGGGCGGCGGGTCGAAGGAGGCCAGGAGGCCGCCGTCCACGCGGCGGATCTCCAGGTCCGTGACGGGCTCGGGCGGCCCGAGGGGTGTGGCGGTGAGCGAGACGCCGCCCGTGCGCACGGGCCGCCCGTCGTCGGTGTGGTAGACGACCCGGATGCGGTAGCGGTACGTCGTGCCGTTGGTGAGCCCGCCGTCCGTGAAGCCGTCGGGGCGGGCCGCGACCCGCACGTCCTCGCCGTCCGGCCCGGCGCGGACGACCTCGACGGACCGGGCCTGCGCCGGACGGGTCCACGCGGCGGTGATCACGCGGTCCTCGGGGCGCAGCTGCACGCCGCTGACGTCGGGCCAGTACGTGACGGGTCCGCACACCGCGAGCGGCGAGGGCCCACTGTCGGGTTCGGCGGCCCGGCGCACGGCGACCGCGTAGTACAGCGGGACACAGGCGGGTGCCGAGCGGTCCACGAACGAGGTGGCCCGCGGCGACGGCAGCGGCAGCCCGGTTCCGTCGGCCGGGTCGTACGGCGGGCGGCGTTCGGTGCGCAGCAGCACGTACTCGGGCTCGCCCGCCGTGGACGGGCTGGGCCGCCACGTCAGGGCGACGCCCGTGCCGTCGGGCGTGGCCGTCAGGCCGGAGACCGGGCGGACCGCGAGGGCCCGGCGCACGGCGTCGGCGCCCGGCACGTCGCGGGCTACGGCCTCCGCCTGCTCCAGCAGTTCCCAGGCCAGGTCGGCCTCGCGGGCCGGCAGCCTCCGGGCGCGGTCGACCAGGGCGCGGGCCTCGGCCAGTTTCCCTCGCACGTGGGCGGCCAGGCTGCGGACGTCCTCGGGCAGGGCCTCGGCGGGCAGGCGGTCGGCGACGGCCGCCGCCTCCGCGAGCCGCCCGTCCGCGGTCAGCCTCCGCAGCCGTCCCGCCAGGGGGTTCCCGGCCTCCTCGTGAAGCACCGCGAACACCAGCCGCCGCGCGTCCGGTGCGGCGATCGACAACTCCCCGGTTGCATGGGCGAGAAGGGTGGCCGGGGTGGCGCGTGCGGCGAGCCTCTCCCGCAGCGGCACCGCCACCTCGTACAACCGCACCTGCGCGAGGCCCTCGGCGCCCTGGTCGGCCAGTACCCGGCGCACGGCGGCGCCGACGGCCTGGGCGGCCGTGTGCGCGGCACTGTGCGGCAGCCGACCCCAGCGGCGGGCCGCCTCCTCCACGGCCGCGGCCTCGACGGGCGGCGCGTCGAAGAGGCGTACGGCCTGCGGGGTGCGGCCCCCCGGGGTGCCGGTCGTGAGGAAGTCGTCGAGGTGGCGCAGGCGCAGCACCTCCAGGTGGCGGGCGCAGCGGGCGTAGGCGGGGTGCGGCACGTCCCGGGGCAGCGGGTCCGGTTCGGCGATGCGCAGCCCGAGTCCGGGCAGCAGGTCCCGTGCCTGCGCCTCGCTCACCCGGTGTGCCGCGGCGGCTTCCGCGACGGTGGCCTCCGCGAGCAGGCCGAGCCCGCCCGCGGCCTCCTGGAGGGTCGCGCCCAGGGCAGCCTGCCCGGACTCGGCGTGCCGGTCGTGCTCGGCCAGGGCCGCCCGCAGCGGGCCCAGGTCGCCGCCGGCCGCGGCGTCGAACAGCGGCCGGTGGATGAGGTGCCCGGCCTCGAGCTCCTCGATGACCGGGCGGTACTTGAGGCGGGCGCGGTTGCGGCGCCAGCAGGCGCGTGCCGCGGCGACCGTCTCGGTGACCGCGGGCCCGTCCAGGCGCCGCGGCAACTGGTAGCGGATGCGCAGGTCGTCGGTCACCGGCAGTCCGGCATCGAGCACCTCGCGCCGGTAGCGCGGCTCGTCGAACGGCACGGCGTGGTCCCCCGTCCTTCCCCCCGCGTCAGCTGAAGCGCTGCCGGCTCAGAGCGTCCCGTGCGGTGGCGACCGCGTCCGGCGTCATCCCTCCGATCTGCACGGTCAGTTCGAGCCTCTCGCCGCTCTCCTTCTCGACGGCGACGACGCCGAGGAGTCCGGAGGAGTCCAGCGTGTAGACGCACTGGATGGGCCAGTTCTCGGGTTTGCCCGGCGGAATGGCCAGGTGCCCCTCGGCGACACAGGTGTTGTGTGCCAGCTCCTCGGACTCCTCCACGCCCGCCTGCTCCATCACGCGGATGCGCACGCTGCGCTGCCCCGCGTGCGTGGTGTAGAACTCGTCGGTCACCGACACGGGCAGGGGGTCGTTGGCGTGCACCAGGTGGAAGACGTAGCGCCGGTCCGTGGTCCGCTCCACGAGCTGGATGCCGTAGCCGCGCGAGGCCACGGTGGAGATCTGGTACGGACGGTGCGGCAGCCCCGTCTCCGGCACGTCCGGCACCTGGTCCGCGGGGAGTTCACCGCTGGAGACGATGTACGCGGCCCGGTCCAGCGCGTAGATCGCGGCGCCGCGGGCCACCGCGAGGTCCGGGTTGTGCAGCCTGGGTTCGAAGCCGAACTGGGTGCGCAGGGCCTCGGCCACCGCGGGCATCTTGGTGGCGCCGCCGACCAGCAGCACCTCGTCGAAGTGCGACACCCCGCGCTCGGCGGCCAGTTCGACCGTGCGGCGGGTGATGTCGATGGTGCGGTCGAGCAGGTCGCCGGTGAGTTCCTGGAGCTTCTCCCGGGTCAGCTCCACCGCTTCGACCCTGCCCTGGTGCATGACGCGGACGGTGTAGCGCTCCCGGAAGGACAGCGCCTTCTTCGCCTCCTCGGCGTCCTTGCGCAGCTGCGTCTCGGACTGGGGGTCGGACAGCGGGTCGTCGACGTCCGGGAAGCGCTCGCGGAACCGCTCCACCAGGTGCACGACGATACGGTCGTCGAAGTCGCTGCCGCCCAGCTCCTTGGCACCGTCCGTGCACAGCACGGTCAGCTCGCGCCCGCGCAGGGTGAGCACGGTGGTGTCGAAGGTGCCGCCGCCCAGGTCGTACACGAGGATGGCCCGGTCCCCGCGCTCCTCGTCTCCGTCCAGGGCCCCGTAGTCGAGCGCGGCCGCGACGGGCTCGGCGACGACGTCGAGAACGCGCAGGCCGGCGATCTCGCCCGCCTTGCGGGTGGCGTCCCGCTCCGCGAGCCCGAAGTAGGCGGGCACGCTGATCACCACGTCGCGCGCTTCCTCACCGCCGGCGGCCTTCGCGTCCTCGACGAGTTTGCGCAGGATGCGCGCGGAGATCTCCTCGGGTGTGTAGGTGCGGCCGTGGAACTCGCGCGGCACCACATCGCCCATGTCCCGCTTGATGAGCTGTACGACGTGATCGGGGTCGAGGACGGTGGCGTCCTTCGCGCTCTGTCCCACGACGACGCTGTCGGTGCTCTCGAAGTAGACGACGGACGGCGTGGTGTCCGCCCCTTCGAGGTTGCGCAGCACGGTCGGTCTGCCGACGTCGTCGATCCGTGCGACGCAGGAGTAGGTGGTCCCCAGGTCGATGCCGTACACGGCCATACGGTCTCCCGCCACCGGGACGGCCGCGCTCGCAGCCGTCCCGTCTGCTGTTCGTCAGTTGTCCTGGTAAGTCGTGCCCTGAGAGCCCGGCGGAGAAGCCAACGTTCACGAGGCCTCCGGTTCCCACCGGGAAACCACGACGTCGGCCTTGCGTACGACCCGTTCCCCCTGGACGAATCCGGCCGCCACGACGTGTGCCACCGTCCGGTCCGCCTCGGGACCTTCGGCGGCGACGCGGCCCACCGGACGGTGCAACGCCATGTCGAATGCCTCGCCGGACCGGGGGACGTACCGCTCCACGCCGGTCCTGCCCACGGTGTCCGCCGCCTCGTCGGCCAGCGCGGTCAGCAGGGCACGCAGCTCCTCGACGCCGAGCGGCCCGGTGACGTGTTCCGCCTGGCGCAGGATCTGGTCGTGGAGCCGGATCAGGGAGTGGCGCACCAGGTCGAGCGCCATTTCCATCTCGCCCCGGCGCAGCCGCTCGACCTCGTCGTGCAGCCTGGTCACGACCTCCTCGCGGCGTTCGGCGAGCTGTTGCTGACGAGCGAGCGCAGCGGTGAACTCACTTGCGAGCGCACAGGGTTCGACTCGTTCCGACACGTCGCTCACACTAGACCACGGGGGCACGACGCGTCAGCCGAGGCTGTGACGACCGTCCACCGCGTCAGCCACCGAGATTGATGGAGCCGTGAACGTCCCGCGCCTGGACGACAGTGCTCTGAGTGCCCCCGGAGATCGTGTTGTGCACATCGCCCGCGCCGGTCCGGGTACCCTCCAGGGCTTCGGCCTCCCGCCGCCAGGCCGCGAGTGCCTGGGCGAACGCGGGGTCCTGCCGGGCGCGGCGAGCCAGTACCTCGGCCAGCTCGGCAGCACGCTCCGCGCTGTCAGGCGCCTCGGCGAGGGCGGTCAACTCGCGCTGGTCGCTCGGCTCCGCTCCCGAATGCCGTCGTCTGACCAGATCCCGCAGGGACGTCCAGATCTGCTCCCCCGCCGCACCCGCGGTTCCGCTGGCCAGGGCCATGAGCAGTTCGGGGGCAATCAGGTCCACGAGGCCCTCCACCGTTTCCCACACACAGGTCGTGGATCGAGCGTAAGGCACGGTGGGCCCGCGGAGACCCGATTCCGGGAATCCCGCCGTCGCATGCTCAACTCCGCGCAGCAGGCGGGCGGTTCGCTCGGACCGTCCATCCTGACGACGCCGTCTGGTTCGGCCGCCGAGGACGGGACGAAGAAGCAGTCGCCGAAGCTCCTCGCCCACGGCATCTCCACCCCCTCCGAACCGTCACTCTCCACCTGTCCGTCAGCCCTCCGCCGCAGGCCGCGGCGTACGGCGGACATGGGAGGAACGCGCGACGGTCACGGAGAGTTCCCGGCGGGCACGGAGTGTTTCCAAGTTCCCTACGCCCGTCAGAGCCCGGTCGGCACCCAGTCCGGCAGCGCCTCGGAGCGTTCCGCCCACTTGGCGGGCGGCGTCCCCGCCTTGCCGGAGGCGAGCACACCGCCCACGATCGCGCAGGTCGTGTCCACATCGCCGCCGACCCCGGCCGTGGTCCAGAAGGCCGCCTCGTAGTCGCCCAGACTCCGCGCGGCGGACCAGAGGGCGAAGGGAACGGTGTCGTGGGCGGTCGTACGGCGTCCGCAGCCCAGCACCGCCGCGACCGTGCCCGCGTCGTCGTAGTCGAGCATGTCCCGGGCGCGTCGGAGCCCCTGGCCGACGGCGCTCTTCGGCACCAGGGCGATGACGCCGTCGAGGAGCGCCTCGGGGCTGGGCGGGCCGTCCGGCGAGCCGGCCAGCGCCGCCGCGGCGGCCACGGCCATGGCGCCGACGACGGCCTCACGGTGCTGGTGGGTGGGGTAGGCCGAGATCTCCGCCTGGTGGGT
This sequence comes from Streptomyces sp. NPDC001093, assembly GCF_040298985.1. Classification (NCBI taxonomy): domain Bacteria; kingdom Bacillati; phylum Actinomycetota; class Actinomycetes; order Kitasatosporales; family Streptomycetaceae; genus Streptomyces; species Streptomyces sp. NPDC001093. Next base: position 31,985 of record NZ_JBEPBF010000058.1, read on the forward strand.
CGCCTGCTCCGGATCGTCCGCGTACCAGGCGCCCAGCGGCGCGATCCGCATCGCCGCTCCGTTGCCCCAGGAGCCCCGTCCGTTGAACAGCGCGGCGGCCAGTTCACGCCAGTCCTCGCCCTCTCGGACGAGTCTCAGCAGCCGGTTGACGGCGGGGCCGTAACCCCGGTCGAAGTCGTGGTGCTCGGCGAAGGAGCGGGCCAGTGCGTCCTGGTCGATGCGCCCGTGGGTGGCCAGGACGGCGACCACGGAGCAGGCCATCTCGGTGTCGTCCGTCCACTGCCAGGGCCCCGCGGGCAGCTCGCGCCGCTTCAGCAGGGGGTAGTTCGCCGGGACGAAGAACTGGGATCCGAGGGCGTCCCCCACGGCCAGTCCGTGCAGGCTCGACAGGGCGCGCTCCAGGCGCCCGGAGGAAGAGGAGTCAGCGGTCATCGCTCTGCCACTCTATCCGTTCACCCAGTACGGCACCGGCTTCCGCCAGCGCTCGAAAGGCCGGTCGAGCGTGTACTTGCCGTCGTCCCCCAGAACGAGCATCCGCATCTCGGCGTTCCCGGGGTTCGACAGTGACTCGAATTCCGCGACCGTCCAGTGGAACCAGCGCATGCAGAACAGCCGCATCGCGAGTCCGTGTGTCACGAGGAGCACGTTCGGCGGGTGGTCCGGGGCCTCGAAGCTGCGGAACAGGCTCTCCAGGAAGCCGCCGACCCGGTCGTACACGTCGGCGCCGGACTCGCCCTGCGGGAACCGGAAGAAGAAGTGGCCGTACGCGTCGCGGTAGGCCTTCTGCAGGCGCACGTCGTCGCGGTCCTGCCAGTTGCCCCAGTCCTGTTCGCGCAGCCTCGGCTCCTCCCGGACCCGTATGAGGTCGGGGTCGAGGTGGAAGGCGCGGAGCGTCTCGTGCGTCCGGCGGTACGGGGAGACGTACACGCTCACGCGTTCCCGGCCGAAGACCTCCCGGAGCTCCTTGCCGGTCTCCTCCGCCTGCCGCCGGCCGCGCTCGGTCAGCGCGAGAGCGTGGTCGGGCTCGCGCTCGTACACGGAGTCGTCGACGTTGCCCGTGGACTCGCCGTGCCGGACAAGGACGATGCGCCGTGGTCGTGCCATGCCAGAACCCTAGATCGAGCGGGGGAGAGTCGAGCACTCGTACGGGCTCCATACGGCGTAGGTCACACGAATCCCGTCTCCAGGGCCGTCCCGGACGCCATGACCCGCACCTCAGGACCGGTAAGTTTGCCATTCAAACGTACGACGGTGGTCTCAGACCGTCCAGGACGGCTCCAGCTCCACGATGTCACCGGAGAGCGCCGCCACGTCGGCCTCGGTCTGGGCACGCAGCGCGAGGCGTTCCACGCGCTCGGTGCGGTACTTGCCGTGCTCGGCCGCCGCCCGCCACATCGACAGGACCAGGAACTCATGCCCGGGCGCCTCGGCGAACATCCCGCGGATCATGCCGGGCGAACCGGCCATCGCCGGGTTCCAGACCTTCTCCTGCATGAGCGTGAAGTGCTCGACACGCTCCTCGTGGACCCGGCACAGGGCCACCCGGATCAGATCGGAGTCGGTGAACCGCGGCTCGAAGCCCGTCTTCACATCGAAGCGGTACTCGAACAGCTTGACCTGCGCGTCCTTGAACGTGCCGGACTGGGTGGCCGCCAGGCGGTCGTGCGAGCGGGCCATGAAGGAGTCGTAGAAGGCACGGCTCTCCCAGAAGGCGAAGATGTGCGCCACCCCCGGCCGCTGCCGGCTCCAGCCTCCACCCTGCCCCCGGAAACCCGGCTCCCCCGGAAGCCCCGCCCATTTCCGCTGCCCCCGCTCGAAACCGCGGCGGTCCACCACGGTGCAGCGAATCCACTTGACCAGCACCGCGCCATCGTAAGGCCACGGGACGTGGCGTCGGTCACGCTCCGGCGGAGATCGCCCGCGCACGCGCCCCGCGCGCGTGGCACGATGGACAAGGAGCCCTGACTGCACCCGAGTTGGGGAGTGAGGCAACCACCCGGGGGAAGGGGAAGCCTGTTGACCGGCTTCAGCAAGGGAATCACCAAGGTCGAGGTCGGGCTCAAGTGGGACCCGAGTCCTGCGGGCCGGCCTCCCACCGATCTCGACCTCGTCGCCGCGACGTTCCTGTCGGGCGACCCGTACGGGACCCCGGCCTATCTGGTGCACTTCGACAGCCGTTCACCGGACGGCACGATCTTCCTCAACCGGGACAGCACCGACGGCAGGGGCTTCGGCTGGGACGAGGTCATGACGCTGGAGCTGGACCGGCTCGACGCCCGGTACGCGCGCGTGGTGGTCGGTGTCGTCATCCAACAGCGGTCCGGCCACAGGACCTTCGCGGGCGTGCTGAATCCGGCCATGCGCATCCGGGAGGACCGCTACACCGTGCTCGCCCAGGACGACTTCGCCTCGGTCCTCGGGGCGACGGCGGCCACCATCGCGGAATTCGTCCGTGACGCCGACGGGGAGTGGATCTTCCGTCCCGGCGTGCACGGCTTCGAGGAGGACCCGGCGACCTTCACCCGGGTCATGGGCAGAGCCCGATAGCGGTAAGGGGCGCCGGCCCATGGCCGGCGCCCCTTACCTCACTTCAGGAACCGCGCGTCGTCAGCTGCAACCGCTGGTCGAGCCGCAGCCCTCGCAGATGTAGCAGGACCCGGCCCGCTGCATCTTCGTGCCGCAGGAGAAGCACAGCGGGGCGTCGGCCTGGATGCCCAGCTGCATCTCCACCAGCTCGGCGCTGGTGTGGGCCTGCTTCGGGGCGGGCTTGGCCGCCTCGGACTCGGCCTTCGGCGTGGCGACCGCCTTCAGCTCCTGCGCCCGCGGCGCGGACTGGGCGAGGCCCTCGACGTCGACCTCGTCGTCGTCCATGGACTGCTCGTAGGAACCGGTCTCCAGGTGCCGCTGACGCTCCTCGGCGGAGTGGATGCCGAGCGCGGAGCGGGTCTCGAAGGGCAGGAAGTCCAGCGCCAGGCGGCGGAAGATGTAGTCGACGATCGACTGCGCCATCCGCACGTCCGGGTCGTCGGTCATGCCGGCCGGCTCGAAGCGCATGTTGGTGAACTTCGAGACGTACGTCTCCAGCGGCACGCCGTACTGGAGGCCGACGGAGACCGCGATGGAGAAGGCGTCCATCATGCCCGCGAGGGTCGAGCCCTGCTTGGACATCTTCAGGAACACCTCGCCGAGACCGTCGTCCGGGTAGGAGTTGGCGGTCATGTAGCCCTCGGCGCCACCGACCGTGAAGGACGTGGTGATCCCCGGGCGGCCCTTGGGGAGGCGCTTGCGGACGGGACGGTACTCGATGACCTTCTCGACCGTCTCACGGATGGTGGCCTCGGCCTTCTCCGTGACCTCGGCCTTCTCCTTCTCCTTGGTCTTGGCGGAGAGCGGCTGGCCGACCTTGCAGTTGTCGCGGTAGATCGCGAGCGCCTTGACGCCCAGCTTCCAGGCCTCGAAGTAGATCTCCTCGACCTCCTCGACGGTGGCCGTCTCCGGCATGTTGACCGTCTTGGAGATGGCGCCGGAGATCCACGGCTGGATCGCGGCCATCATGCGGACGTGGCCCATCGGGGAGATGGCGCGCTCGCCCATGGCGCAGTCGAACACCTCGTAGTGCTCGTGCTTCAGGCCGGGGGCGTCGATCACGTTGCCGTGCTCGGCGATGTGGGCGACGATCGCCTCGATCTGCTCCTCCTGGTAGCCCAGGCGGCGCAGGGCCTGCGGGACGGTGCCGTTGACGATCTGCATCGAGCCGCCGCCGACCAGCTTCTTGAACTTCACCAGAGCCAGGTCGGGCTCGACGCCGGTGGTGTCGCAGGACATCGCGAGGCCGATGGTGCCGGTCGGGGCGAGAACGGACGCCTGGGAGTTACGGAAACCGTTCTTCTCACCGAGACGGACGACGTCCTGCCAGGCCTCCGTGGCGGCGGCCCACACCGGGGTGTCCAGGTCGTCCATGCGGACGGCCGCGCCGTTGGCGTCGGCGTGCTGCTTCATGACGCGCTGGTGGGCGTCGGCGTTGCGGGCGTAGCCGTCGTACGTGCCGACGACCGCGGCCAGCTCGGCGGAGCGGCGGTAGGCGGTACCCGTCATCAGGGAGGTGATGGCACCGGCGAGGGCGCGGCCGCCGTCGGAGTCGTAGGCGTGGCCGGTGGCCATCAGCAGGGCGCCGAGGTTGGCGTAGCCGATGCCGAGCTGGCGGAACGCGCGCGTGTTCTCGCCGATCTTCTGGGTCGGGAAGTCCGCGAAGCAGATCGAGATGTCCATCGCGGTGATGACCAGCTCGACGACCTTCTGGAAGCGCTCGGTCTCGAAGGACTGGCTGCCCTTGCCGTCGTCCTTCAGGAACTTCATCAGGTTCAGCGAGGCCAGGTTGCAGGACGTGTTGTCCAGGTGCATGTACTCGCTGCACGGGTTCGACGCGGTGATCCGGCCGGACTCGGGGCAGGTGTGCCAGTTGTTGATGGTGTCGTCGTACTGGATGCCCGGGTCGGCGCAGGCCCACGCGGCCTCGGCGATCTTGCGGAACAGCGCCTTGGCGTCGACCTCCTCGATGACCTCACCGGTCATGCGGGCGCGCAGGCCGAACCTGTCGCCCTCCTCGACCGCCTTCATGAACTCGTCGTTCACACGAACCGAGTTGTTGGCGTTCTGGTACTGGACGGAGGTGATGTCCTCGCCGCCCAGGTCCATGTCGTAGCCCGCGTCGCGCAGGACGCGGATCTTCTCCTCCTCCTTGACCTTGGTCTCGATGAAGTCCTCGATGTCGGGGTGGTCGACGTCGAGCACGACCATCTTGGCGGCGCGGCGGGTGGCACCGCCGGACTTGATGGTGCCGGCGGAGGCGTCGGCGCCGCGCATGAAGGAGACCGGACCGGAGGCGTTGCCGCCGGAGGACAGCAGCTCCTTGGAGGAGCGGATGCGGGAGAGGTTCAGCCCGGCACCGGAGCCGCCCTTGAAGATCATGCCCTCTTCCTTGTACCAGTCGAGGATCGACTCCATGGAGTCGTCGACGGACAGGATGAAGCAGGCGGAGACCTGCTGGGGCTGCGGGGTGCCCACGTTGAACCAGACGGGGCTGTTGAAGCTGAAGATCTGGTGCAGGAGGGCGTAGGCCAGCTCGTGCTCGAAGATCTCGGCGTCGGCGGGCGAGGCGAAGTACCTGTGGTCCTCGCCGGCCTTCCGGTACGTCTTCACGATGCGGTCGATCAGCTGCCTGAGGCTGGTCTCGCGCTGCGGGGTGCCGACGGCACCTCGGAAGTACTTGCTGGTGACGATGTTGACCGCGTTCACCGACCAGAAGTCGGGGAACTCGACGCCACGCTGCTCGAAATTGACCGAGCCGTCGCGCCAGTTGGTCATGACGACGTCACGGCGCTCCCACGACACCTCGTCGTACGGGTGCACGCCGGGGGTGGTGTGGATGCGCTCGATACGCAGCCCCTTGGTGGCCTTGGCGCCCTTGGCTCGGGAACCTCGTGCCGGACCGCTCGCCGTCTCTGTCATGCCGCCTCCCTGTACGGGCAAAAACGCCCTGAAGTGCCCCGTTTGTTCCCGTGGCACGGTGTTCTGTCTTGTGTTGCGGGCACCCTCAGCTGCCACCCGCAACAGGTCTTCGGTCGCCGCCTTCCGGCCGGAACCCGGCTCTCCTCCGGATTCCGGCCCGCCGGTCAGTCGGCGGCGTGGGCGGGCACGGGGACCTCAGTGGTCCCGCCGGGCCCGCGTTCGTCTTCCTGGCCCCCCGCTCCCGCGTCTTCCTCGTCCGCGGCGGGGCCTCGCGTCGTCTCCCTCAGCTCCGCGATGGCGGCCTCGAAGTCCTCCAGCGAGTCGAACGCCCGGTAGACGGAGGCGAATCGCAGATAGGCGACGAGGTCGAGCTCCTGCAACGGGCCGAGTATGGCCAGCCCGACGTCGTGGGTGGTCAGCTCGGCGCTTCCGGTGGCCCGCACCGCCTCCTCGACCCGCTGGCCGAGCTGGGCGAGTGCGTCCTCGGTGACAGGCCGTCCCTGGCATGCCTTGCGCACGCCGTTGATGACCTTGGTACGACTGAAAGGCTCGGTGACCCCGGACCGCTTGATCACCATGAGTGAGCAGGTCTCCACGGTCGTGAAACGACGGGAGCAGTCGGGGCACTGGCGGCGCCTGCGGATCGACGTGCCGTCGTCGGTCGTACGACTGTCGACCACGCGGCTGTCGGGGTGCCTGCAGAAGGGGCAGTGCATGATCTCCAACCCTCCTCACAGCAGACTCAAAAACCTCATCGGGCCACAGGGGCCCCGTGAAGCAGCCCTAAGCATAGGCGATCGCAGAGCCGCCTCAGACCGGGGGGACCACAACTTCTGGGCCGGTGTAGCCATCCAACCACTAGATGTGGGGATTGGCTCATACATCAAGGCCAACTCGCGTGTCGCGAGGAACGAAAGCGGACGCCCGGGACACCGAGGGCCTGCGGAGACACGCGGGCGCAGAGGCGTATCGCTGTGCGACTTACGGAGATACCGTGGGCGCCGCACGGAGGACGCGTGGGACTCCGGCACAGAAGGGCCCCGGAACCCGGACGAGCAGGTTCCGGATGGCAGACTGGGGCGGCGGCCCACAAGGTCGGCGACCCCGGCGGGGAAGAGTACAACAATGGGCGCTTTTGCCCGCCAGGTGGCGCGTCAGCAATACACCCAGACACGTGATCGCGTCAGGTGAATCGCACTTTTTCACTCGAACGTGTGTTTGGCGCAACCTTTCGAAAGCAACTACCGTTGTCCAGCAGGGAGACCATCGAGAGGGGCCGACGTGACCACCACCGCAGACAGTGCCACCATCACCGCCCAGGACCGCTCCCAGGGACGAGTCGAGCCGGTACACGTGATGAACGAAGCCACGAATCCCGAGGGACACAAGCGCTCCCTGCCGGGCCGACCTCCAGGCATCCGGGCGGACAGCTCGGGACTGACCGACCGCCAGCGCCGAGTGATCGAAGTCATCCGGGACTCCGTGCAGCGGCGCGGTTACCCGCCGTCGATGCGGGAGATCGGCCAGGCCGTCGGCCTCTCGAGCACCTCCTCGGTCGCGCATCAGCTGATGGCGCTGGAGCGCAAGGGCTTCCTGCGCCGCGACCCGCACCGCCCGCGCGCCTACGAGGTCCGGGGCTCGGACCAGGCCGTGACCGTGCAGCCCACGGACACCGCCGGCAAGCCCGCCGCGTCGTACGTCCCGCTGGTCGGCCGCATCGCCGCCGGTGGCCCCATCCTCGCGGAGGAGTCCGTCGAGGACGTCTTCCCTCTCCCCCGCCAGCTCGTCGGCGACGGTGAACTGTTCGTCCTCAAGGTCGTCGGCGACTCCATGATCGAGGCCGCCATCTGCGACGGCGACTGGGTCACCGTCCGCCGGCAGCCCGTCGCCGAGAACGGCGACATCGTGGCGGCGATGCTCGATGGCGAAGCCACCGTCAAGCGCTTCAAGCGCGAGGACGGCCATGTCTGGCTCCTCCCGCACAACGCGGCCTACGAGCCGATCCCCGGCGACGACGCGACCATCCTGGGCAAGGTCGTCGCGGTGCTGCGGCGCGTGTGACGCCTGCGGCGAGCGGGCCGTACGGCCGGCTCGCCCCCTGACCGGGCCCCGGAACCCCTGCGCCGGTTCCGGGGTCCTGCTGTGTCCAGGGGGCTGCTCTCTGCTTTCGCATCGCGGGGTAGCCTGACCGGCGGCCGGTCAGGCTACCCCGCGATCACTTCGCCTCGGCCTGCTGCGCTTCCGCCGCCTTCGCCGCCGCGTCGATCGCCGCGAGCGACTTGCGCACCTGGTTACGGTCCGTGGTGTACCAAAAGTCGGGCAGTGACGCCTTGAGATAGCCGCCGTACCTCGCGGTGGCCAGTCGCTGGTCCAGTACGGCGACCACGCCCCGGTCTCCCGACGCGCGGACGAGCCGGCCGGCGCCCTGGGCCATGAGCAGGGCCGCATGGGTGGCGGCCACCGCCATGAAGCCGTTGCCGCCCGCGTCCTCCACCGCCTTCTGCCGGGCACTCATCAGCGGATCGTCGGGGCGAGGGAACGGGATCTTGTCCATGACGACCAGCTGACAGCTCGGGCCGGGGACGTCGACGCCCTGCCACAGGGACAGGGTGCCGAACAGGCAGGTCTTCGGGTCGGCCGCGAAGTTCTTGATCAGCTCGCCGAGCGTCTCCTCGCCCTGGAGGAGGATCGGGAACCCGGGAATCCGGGAGCGCAGCTCCTCCGCCGCGAGCTGCGCGGCCCGCATGGACGAGAACAGCCCGAGGGTGCGACCGCCGGCCGCCTGGATGAGTTCCGTCAGCTCGTCGAGCATGTCGGAACGCTCACCGTCACGCGCGGGGCGCGAGAGGTGCTTGGCGACATAGAGGATGCCCTGCCTGGGGTAGTCGAAGGGCGAACCGACATCGACGCCCTTCCACTTCGGCAGGTCCTCGCCCGCGGCACCCTCCGGGCCCAGGCCCAGGGACGCACCGACGCCGTTGAAGTCGCCGCCCAGCTTGAGGGTCGCGGAGGTGAGGACGACGGCGCGGTCGGCGAAGAGCTTCTCCCTGAGCAGGCCCGAGACCGACATGGGAGCGACCCGCAGGGACGCGCCGAAGCGGTCGTGCCGCTCGAACCAGACGACATCCCATTCCGAGCCGTTCAGGACTCGCTCCGCCACGTCGTGCACCGTCTCCACCGAGGCCAGCGCCTGTTTGCGGACCGCGTCCTCGTCCTGCACCGACTTGTCGCGTGTGGCACCGATGGCGGAGACGACCGTGCGGGCCGCGTCCCGCAGCGCCATCAGCGCGTAGCCGAGGTCTTCCGGGATCTCCTCCAGACGGCCCGGCAGGGCCAGCTCCATCAGCCGCTCGAAGCCCTCGGCGGCGGTCTGGAGCTGATCGGCGGCCTTCTCGTTCACCAGCTTGGCGGCCCGGCGCACCGCACGGTTGACCTGGCCGGGCGTGAGCTCGCCGGTCGCGACGCCGGTGACCCGGGAGACGAGCTCGTGAGCCTCGTCCACGATCAGCACCTCGTGCTGCGGCAGCACCGGCGCACCCTCGATGGCGTCGATGGCGAGCAGCGCGTGGTTCGTGACCACGACCTCGGCGAGCTTGGCACGCTCGCGGGCCGTCTCCGCGAAGCACTCCGCGCCGTACGCGCACTTCGACGCGCCCAGGCACTCCCGCGACGACACCGACACCTGCGCCCAGGCGCGGTCCGACACGCCCGGAGTGAGGTCGTCCCGGTCGCCGGTCTCCGTCTCGTCCGACCAGTCCCGCAGCCGCAGGAGGTCCTGGCCCAGCTTGCTGGTGGGCGCGGCGGCCTCGAACTGGTCGAAGAGGCCGTCTTCCTCGTCCTGCGGCATGCCCTCGTGCAGGCGGTGCAGGCAGAGATAGTTCGACCGGCCCTTGAGCATCGCGAACTCCGGGCGGCGGCGCAGCAGCGGGTGCAGGGCCTCCACCGTGCGCGGCAGGTCGCGCTCCACGAGCTGGCGCTGGAGTGCGAGCGTGGCCGTCGCGACGACCACTCTTTCCCCGTGCGCGAGCGCGGGCACGAGATAGCCGAGCGACTTTCCGGTGCCGGTGCCGGCCTGGACCAGCAGGTGGGATCCGTCGTCGATCGCCTCGGCGACCGCTTCGGCCATGGTCACCTGGCCGGGGCGCTCCGTGCCGCCGACGGCTGTGACGGCGGCATGCAGGAGTTCGGGGAGGGAGGGCTTCGTCATAGCCCGACCACCCTACGGCCCGGCACCGACAAAGGTGCGGTCAAGCGGGTGAGGGAGGGCGGGATCACGGCCTGGCTCCTGAGGGAAATGGGCTTCGGAAATTTCTCGGAACGCGGGAACTCCGGCGCCCCGCGCTTCGTACTACATGTGAACGCGCAGTCACACAGCGCTACATCACATCGCGCAGGACTCGGTCCCGGATCATGAGGGCGGCCCGCTTGCCGGGCAGGTCGACCTCGTCCGCGTACCGGAAGCCGGCGCTCAGGAACGCCGCGACGGAGGGGGTGTTGCGAAGAGCGGGTTCCGCTACGACCCGTGCGCACGCGGGGCGCCGGTCGAGGATCAGGTCGGCTACGGCTCGGAGCAGGGCGGATCCCATCCCCCGCCCTCGATCCCCCGCCGCGCCGACGAGCAGGTGGATCCCGGTGTCATGGGGACGGGCTGGGTAGTGGCGGGCCAGTGGATCCAGGTCCGCCCGGTAGATCTCCCAGTAGCTCATCGGTGTGCCGTCCAGTACGCCGAGGCACGGCATGCTGCGTCCGTCGCCGGCCAGTTGGGCGCGCAGGTGGTCCTCCGTCCGGTTCCGGGGCCCGGCCAGCTCCCAGTACTCCGCGACGCAAGGGTCGTTCATCCAGCGATGGATGAGCGGCAGGTCTTCATCGAGGCGGACAGGAGCCAGTTGGAAGGAGCCGAAACGAGTGACCAGGGGGCCCCAGGTGTGAAGTTGGTCCAGGAGGCAGGAGGTGCCTGCGGCGAAGAGCGCGAGGTACTCGGCGGGCAGATGCAGGTCCAGCGTGTCCTCGCAGTCCCCCTCGTCGTCCTCGATGGCGAACCCGGTGAACGGGGCCCCACGGGTACCCATGCCGTCCGCTCGGGGGCCAAGGGTGCTCCCCCACGCCCGGCTTCGCTCGCGCGGGGGCGCCCCCACGTGGGCGGGGGCGCCCGGATCGGCGGGGGCGCCCGGATGCGCAGGGCCGGGGCCGGGGCCGGTGTTCGCGTCGGTGGGAGGCATGGTGCGCTCCTCTCAGGAGACGGGGTGGGTCATGGTCCTCGGAAGTGCGGGGCGAAGGTGCGATGCGTTCAGGAATGAAGGGGGTTGGCGATGGTGACGTAGACAGACTGGGTGTCGACCGGGCCGACGAGTTCGTCGAGGCCGTGCAGCCGGGTCAGCAGGTTGGCCTTGCAGCGCAGCACGGATGAGTCGAGCAGGTGGCGGGGCAGGGCGGCGCGCAGGGCGTCGGGTCCTGCGGCGGCATCGGTCAGAAAGCGGCGGAAGGCCGCGAGGAGGAGTCGTTCATCGGCCAGGCCTTGCGAGCCGAACGCACCGATCAGGCCCAGTACGTTGTTGATGGCGAGGTAGTAGGCGAAGCGTTCGTCGGTGACCTCGTCGGAGACGAAGGTGTCGGTGCGCTCGCCGATACCGGGCAGCCGGGCGTCCAGTTCGGCCCGCCGGGACTCGCGGAAGTAGTAGCCCTGGTTGTCGCGGTAGTAGCCGCCGGCGGGCCAGCCATGGCCGTCGAGCAGCAGCAGGGTGTTCTGCTGGTGTGCTTCGAGGGCGATGCCGGCCTCGCTGTCCAGCCAGAGCACGGGGCGGACGACCTGCTCCAGGTAGCGCAGGAACCACTCCGCGGCAACGGCTCCGACGGGCCGACCGGTGCGTGCGGCGAGCCTCGCCACGAGCTCGGCCAGCCGGGAGCGCATGGGCCAGGCCGCCTGCTGGACCGAGGAGTCGCCGCCGGGTTCGGGAGCGGGCCGGGGCGAGACGAGTCCGGCGACACAGCCGGCGTCGTCGGCCGGACCGAACGGGTTGTGCCTGATCACCACGTCGAGTCCGGGCACGGGCCGGCCGTCCGGGTCGTCGACGGCGAGCCAGGCCGGGTCGCGGACGATGTCGAAGCAGGGGTGTACGGCCTGCCATTGCCTGGACAGCCCGGTGCGCAGCAACCGGTGCACCTCGACTCCTCGACGGAGTTCCTTGCGCAGGTTCTCCCGGCGGGAGTTGGTGATGCGCAGGCCCAGCGACAGTTTGAGCATCGCGGGGGCCCCGGATCGGTGGACCGTGCGCACGGAGGAGGTGGGATGCCAGCCGGTGCCGAGGGGACCGAGGTCCCGGAGGAGACCGGAGTCGAGCAGGGCGGCGACGGGTTCGCGATGGCCCAGTTCGCGGGCCTGCCACGGGTGCAGGGGGAGGGCGGCATGCCCGTCGGGCACGGGAAGGTCGGTTTCGGCGAGGCGTCGGGTGAGGTGGTCGGCGGGAACGGGACGACCGCGCTCGGTCCAGGCCGAGTCGGTGGCCAGGAGAGAGGGGGCGACAGCCATCCAGTGCAGGGGGAAGGAGCCGCGCAACTCCGGTGAGTAGAGGCGGGCTTCTGCCTCGGTCAGGCCTTCCCGACTCTTGGGGGTCGGGTGCAGGGGATGGCCGAGGAGGAGGGCCTGCTCGGCGGAGAGGAAGAGGTCGGGGGTGTCGGTGGGGTGCTCGCGCCGGTCGCGGATGAAGGTCGCGGTGCGGCGGAGGGAGTCGGCCACCCTGGCCACGAGATCGCCTGCGCCGTGCGGGTCGGCTGCGCTGCAGGTCTGGGCGCGGGAGGTGCTGCCGGTGTCACCGGGTGACTCCCGGGCGAGCAGCGCCGCCAAGGTGACGGCGTCGACGGCCGGGGCGGCGTCGGATGCGCTGGTCAGGCGTGGTGGACCGAAGCGGTGTGCGCCGGTCGGTGACCAGTAGCGGACGGGCACGAGCAGGGAGGTGCCGCTGGCCGGAAGCGGGAGGCGGAGGGTGCCACCGGTGGGGGCGGCGAGGTTGGTCTCGCGTGCCCAGCAGCGCAGCAGGTTCTCCACGGCGGCGGCCTGGGCCGCGATGTGCGGGTCGGGATGTTCCAGCAGGTCGGCGCCGGGCTCGGTCACCCGGGTGAGATCCGCGGTGCGCCTCTTCTGCGGGGGAACGGACTCGGCCAGCGGCACGGCAGAGGCCGGGGTGGCGGAGTCTCCCTGCTCGTCGGGAGCGCCGGAGCTGCCGTCGGGAGGGGGAGTGGCGTTCATGACGGCTCCTCGTGGCCGGCTGGGGTGGTGCTGGGCTCGTGCCGTCGCTCGGGCGCCGTTCCTTCGTGGCCGATGGTCGCCTCGGCGGCGTCGGCGGTTGGCCTGGCCGGGCCGAAGGGCCGGGGCGGCGGGGAGAGCGGGCTCGGGCGAGAGGGCTGTGGGTGTGTCATGGGAGGCCGTTTCGGCCTGACGTCCTTGGAGCGGGGTGCAGTGGGATGGCGAACGGCAGTGGTGGAAAGGCTGATTCCGGCTTCGAGGGCCGGGCGGTGGGGGTGCGGGCCTCAGCCCGTGCGGCGGCCGGGTCCGTGGTGTCTGTCGTGGTGTGCGCCGTGCTCCTCGTGACCGCGGGCGACCGCGGCCACCGCGTCCGACAGGCGGTCCAGAACGGCCGCCGCCTGCTCGTCGCTGATCGTGAGCGGGGGCAGCAGCCGGACCACGGCCGAGTGGCGGCCGCCGAGTTCGACGATCAGGCCGCGTTCGAGGCACTCCCGCTGTACGGCCACGGCGAGTTCGGGCGCGGCCGGGTGCGGGGCGGGGGTGGCCTCCGGATCCGTGGCCGCGGCGTGGTGGTCGAGGGGCTGGGGTCCCGGGCCCGCCGGGTCCACCAGCTCGACCCCGATCATCAGTCCGCGCCCCCGTACCTCGCCCACACACGCGAACTGGTCGGCAAGTTCCCCGAGTTGGCTCAGCATGCGGGCGCCGAGGTCGGCCGCTCGTTCGGCGAGGCCGTTCTCCCGGACGTGGGTGAGGGTCGCGGTGCCCGCGGCCATGGCGAGTTGGTTGCCCCGGAAGGTTCCGGCGTGGGCTCCGGGCTGCCAGACGTCGAGATCCTCGCGGTAGACGATCACGGCCAGCGGGAGGCTGCCGCCGATGGCCTTGGACAGGACCATGACGTCGGGGGTGACGCCACTGTGGTCGACGGCCCAGAAGGTGCCCGTCCTGCCCACTCCGGTCTGGATCTCGTCGGCGATCAGCGGGATGGACCGTTCCGCCGTGAGCCGGCGCATACGGCGCAGCCAGTCGTCCGGGCCGGGAATCACCCCGCCCTCGCCCTGGACGGGTTCCAGGATCATCCCGGCGGGCAGGGGCACGCCCGACTTGGGATCGTCGAGGAGGGACTCGGTCCAGCGGGCGGCGAGTTCGGCGCCACGGGGTCCGCCCACGCCGAAGGGGCAGCGGTAGTCCTGCGGATAGGGCAGGCGGGTGACCTGGACGTCATGGGCTCCGCCGGAGGCGGCCAGGGCGCCGGCGGTCATGCCGTGGTAGGCGCCGGTGAAGGCGAGGATGCCGGTGCGGCCGGTCGCGGCCCGGACCAGTTTGAGGGCGGCTTCGACGGCGTCGGTACCGGCCGGGCCGCAGAACTGGACGCGGGCGCGGTCGGCGAGTCCGGGCGGGAGGGTGCGGAACAGTTCGGTGATGAAGGCGTCCTTCACGGGGGTCGCCAGGTCGAGGACGGAGAGGGGAGCGCCGGAGTCGAGGACCCTGCGGATGGCTTCCAGGACGACCGGATGGTTGTGCCCGAGGGCGAGTGTGCCGGCGCCGGAGAGACAGTCCAGGTAGCGGCGGCCGTCGGCGCCCTCGATGGTGAGCCCTCGTGCCCGGACCGGGACGATGGGCAGGGCCCGGGCATAGGTGCGGGCGGAGGACTCACGCGCCGACTGGCGTCTGAGGATCCCCTCGTGCACCGCACGCGCTTCCCCGTGCCTGCCTCCAGCCATCGACTCCGTAACGGCCACGGCTCGCTGTCCTCCCCGCTGTCCAGAGGCGAGTTGATCCGCGGGGACCGGATACAGGCAGCTGGCCCCCCACCGCTACAACCGTGGACCGTCCGGTGGGTTACGGGTTTACGCGAGATCATTTGTGACGACGGGACGACAGCATGCGCGGCACACCGGGGAGCCGTCTCGGTGAGTGGACGTCAAATCGGGCAATCTGGGGATGACTGGCCTGGTCAGACGGCTTGTAGCCGAACCGTTGCCGTTCCGTCGGAAGTCCCCCACAGCGAGCGCATAGTGTGTGATGCCGTTCCTAGACGGTCGTGAGACCGGCGTGAACTCCTCATGAGTTCACGGCCGGTGGCACGGCCGAAGCGCCGAGTACCTTCACAGCAGGGGGAGTCACACCATGCGATCCATACGGCCGTCGTCCATCGTTCGGCGAGGGAGGGGCCCCCGCCGCACCTCCTCCGCACTGGCGGCCGTCGCCCTCGCCTCGGCCCTGGCACTGACCGCCACCGCCTGCAACGGGGGCGACAAGGCCGACGGCCAGCCGACCGCCTCCGCGACCGCGGCCGGCAGCGGCGACGGAAAGATCAGGATCCCGGACGACCTCAAGCAGAAGCTCAAGGAGCACGGGATCGACATCGACAAGTGGAAGAACGGCGCCTGGGAGAACTGGAACAAGCAGGACTGGCTGCGCGAGGCCAACGACTTCATCAACCCGATCATCAAGGGCCTGTGGGATCCGAGCCGGATGCGCCACGCCAACGACCCGAACAAGGGTGTCAACGACAACGACATCTCCGGTGACCAGGGCGTGACGGACCCGACCCCGCAGCCGGTGAAGGCCCAGGCGGTCGCGCCGCCGTACCACACCGACGCGGCCACCTCGGGCAAGGTGTTCTTCGACTCCCCCGAGGGCCACATGGTGTGCTCGGGCACGGTCGTGGAGGACCCCGCGCACCCGGGCAAGTCCAACCTGGTGTGGACGGCGGGTCACTGTGTGCACGCCGGCAAGAAGGGCGGCTGGTACCGCAACATGGCCTTCGTGCCGTCGTACAACAACTCCGGCAAGTCGGTGGCCCAGCTGCAGAACGCCAGCCGGTCCGAGATCGCCCCGTTCGGCGTCTGGTGGGCCGACGCGGCGCGGACCTCGCAGCAGTGGATCGACCAGGGCGGCGAGACCGGCGGCAACGGTGCCCCGTACGACTTCGCGGTGATCCATGTGACGCCGGAGCAGGGCAACGGCGGCAAGTCGCTGGAGGAGACCGTCGGCGGGGCGCTGCCGGTGAACTTCAACGCTCCGGCGGTGCCGAAGGTCAGCAGCATCACGGCGTCCGGCTACCCGGAGGCGGCTCCGTTCGACGGTCAGCTGCTCTACCAGTGCAAGGACAAGCCGGGTCGGCTGTCCATCGAGCAGTCGGCCCCGACGATGTACCGGATCGGCTGCACGATGACCGCGGGCTCCTCCGGCGGGGGCTGGGTGGAGACCGGTTCCGACGGCAAGCCGGCGCTGGTGTCGAACACGTCGATCGGTCCGGTGACCTCGGGCTGGCTCGCCGGGCCGCGGTTCGGTGACGTGGCCAAGGGTGTGTATCAGTCGGTGAGCAAGAAGTTCGCCGGGCAGTGAGTAAGCCGCATATTGACGCGGCCCCGCGCCCCTGAAGGGGCGCGAAAGGCCCGCTCCCCGACAAGGGAGCGGGCCTTTCGCATGGCCTTGGATCAGGCCGCGGACACCGGTGCGTACGGCGCCAGGTCCGCCGCGAGTTCCTCGTGCACCCGGACCTTGAGCAGGGTGCCCTCCGCGGTGTGCTCCTCGGAGATCACCTCGCCCTCGGTGTGGGCGCGGGCGACGAGCTTGCCGTGCGTGTACGGCACGAGGGCCTCGATCTCGACCGACGGACGCGGCAGATCGTCGTCGATCAGGGCGAGCAGCTTCTCGATGCCCCGGCCGGTGCGGGCCGAGACGGCGATGGAGCGCTTCTCGACCCTGAGCAGCCGCTGGAGGACCAGCGGGTCGGCCGCGTCCGCCTTGTTGATCACGACGATCTCGGGCACGTCGGTGGCGCCGACGTCCCGGATCACCTCGCGCACGGCGGCGAGCTGCTCCTCCGGGTTCGGGTGCGAGCCGTCCACCACGTGCAGGATCAGGTCGGAGTCGCCGACCTCCTCCATGGTGGAGCGGAACGCCTCGACCAGGTGGTGCGGCAGGTGCCGGACGAAGCCGACGGTGTCCGCCAGCGTGTACAGCCGGCCGCTCGGGGTCTCCGCCCGGCGGACGGTCGGGTCCAGGGTCGCGAACAGGGCGTTCTCGACCAGGACGCCCGCGCCGGTCAGGCGGTTGAGCAGGGAGGACTTGCCGGCGTTGGTGTAGCCCGCGATGGCGACGGACGGCACCTTGTTGCGTCGGCGCTCCTGGCGCTTGATCTCGCGGCCGGTCTTCATCTCCGCGATCTCCCGGCGCATCTTCGCCATCTTCTCGCGGATCCGTCGCCGGTCCGTCTCGATCTTGGTCTCACCGGGGCCACGCGTGGCGAGGCCGCCGCGACCGCCACCCATCTGCCGGGACAGCGACTGACCCCAGCCGCGGAGCCTCGGCAGCATGTACTGCATCTGCGCGAGCGCGACCTGCGCCTTGCCCTCTCGGGACTTGGCGTGCTGGGCGAAGATGTCCAGGATCAGGGCCGTACGGTCGATGACCTTGACCTTGACGACGTCCTCCAGCTGGATCAGCTGGCCCGGGCTCAGCTCACCGTCGCAGATGACCGTGTCGGCGCCCGTTTCGAGGACGATGTCGCGCAGCTCCTGGGCCTTGCCGGAGCCGATGTAGGTGGCCGCGTCGGGCTTGTCCCGGCGCTGGATCACGCCGTCGAGAACGAGCGCGCCCGCGGTCTCCGCGAGGGCGGCCAGCTCCGCGAGGGAGTTGTCGGCGTCCTGAGCGGTGCCGGTGGTCCACACCCCGACGAGCACGACCCGTTCCAGCCGGAGCTGCCGGTACTCGACCTCGGTGACGTCCTCCAGCTCGGTGGACAGGCCCGCCACACGGCGCAGGGCCGCGCGCTCGGAGCGGTCGAACTGGTCGCCGTCCCGTTCGCCGTCGATCTCGTGGCTCCAGGCGACGTCCTCTTCCATCAGGGCATCGGCCCGAAGACCCTCGGGATAGGCGTACGCGAGGCGCTTGGCGTCCTGGGAAGGGGAAGAAGAGGAGGTCATTGGATCCTTACGTCGATGGGATGCCGTTTGCGGCGTCGGTGGGGCGGTCCTGCCGGACCGCGCATCTGGTCAACGTCCGGGCACCTCGGGAAATTCCGTGCCCCGGCTCGCGCCGACCCGATGATGGTCGCACGAGGCGGCCCGTGTCGTCACCGCGTTATCACGCGCTCCGCTTTGCCTTGTGCCCTGCGGACGTGTCCGGTGCCAGCTGCTTCCAGTCGGGGTGGCCGGGCATCGGCGGGGTCTTCTCGCCGTACAGCCAGGCCGTGAGGAAGCCGCTCAGGTCCTGGCCGGAGACCGCCGAGGCCAGCCGGACGAAGTCGGCGGTGGAGGCGGTGGAGTCCCGGTGTTCGCGGACCCAGCTCCGCTCCAGCTGCTCGAAGGCCGGTCGGCCGATCTTCTGGCGCAGGGCGTAGAGGACGAGCGCGGCGCCGTCGTACACGTTGGGCCGGAAGATGCTGATCTTCTGCTCGGGGGCGGGGGGCTTGGGCCGGGCGGGCGGGCCGCCGGACTCGCGCCAGCGGTCGGAGGAGCCGTAGGCGGCCTTCATCCGGTCCTCCATGGACCGGTGCGCGGTCTCCTCGGCGTACAGCGCCTCGTACCAGGTGGCGTGTCCCTCGTTCAGCCAGACGTCGGACCAGCTGCGGGGGCTGACGCTGTCGCCGAACCACTGGTGGGACAGCTCGTGCACCATGATCGACTCGATGTACCACTTGGGGTAGGCGGGCTCGGTGAACAGGTTCTTCTCGAAGAGGGAGAGGGTCTGTGTCTCCAGCTCGAACCCGGTGGAGGCCTGTGCCATGAGCACGCCGTACGTCTCGAAGGGGAACTTCCCGACCTTGCTCTCCATCCAGGCGATCTGGCCGGGCGTCCTGGCGAGCCAGGGCTCGAGGGCCTTGGCGTCGGCACGGGGCACGACGTCACGCATCGGCAGGCCGTGCGGTCCCTCGCGGTGCAGCACGGCGGACCGGCCGATGGACACCTGGGCGAGTTCGGTGGCCATGGGGTGCTGGGTGCGGTAGGTCCAGGTCGTGCTGCGGCCGACCCGCTTCGTACCGGCGGGCAGACCGTTGGCGACGACGGTGTAGCCGTTCGGGGCGGTGATGTGGAAGGTGAACATCGCCTTGTCGGACGGGTGGTCGTTGCAGGGGAAGACCAGGTGGGCCGCGTCGGCCTGGTTGGCCATGGCGAGGCCGTCGGAGGTGCGCACCCAGCCGCCGTCCTGGTCCTTGGCGAAGACGGGATCGCTGGTGTGCTTCACGGTGATCCGGGTCCAGCGGCCCTGCGGGATGCCGTGTTCCGGCGTGACGACCAGGTCCTCGCCGGCGCCGGTGAAGGCCGCGGGCCGCCCGTCGACCTCGACGGACTGCACGGAGCCGTGCGCGAAGTCGAGGTTGATCCGGTCCAGGTCGGCGGTGGTCCGGGCGGCGATGGTGGTGACGGCCTGGAGCGGCTTGTCGTTGGTGCCGGGGTAGGTGAAGTACACGTCGTACGACGCCACGTCGTAGCCCGGGTTGCCCAGGTACGGGTAGAGCCGGTCGCCCACGCCGAGGGGCTCGGCCGGGGCCGCGGCGGCGAGGAGGCAGACGGAGACGGCGGAGGCGAACAGGGCCGCCTTCCGGTGCCGGGAGACCCGGGGCTGGGTCCGGGACGTCCTGGACTCGGTCCTTGACCGGGTCCGGGACTCGGAGGAGGCGCGGAGGCCGACGCGGGGGGTGAGCAGCATGCACCACCGCTACCAGTGCGTTCCCTTGCTCCGACGGCGACTCGCGCCCGGCCCACCCGAACGGGTTCGGTTCGGACGGCCTTCTGATCCAAGCCACCCCGTCGAACGCCCGGCGCTCCCGGTTGTGTCCACGCTCCCCGGTCGTGTCCTACGCTCCCCGGTCGCTCCCCGCGCCCCTCAGGAGCCCGGGGCCTGGTGCTGGGCGCGGGCCACGTCGTACACGCCCGGGACGTCCCGCATGGCGCGCATCAGGGCGGGGAGGCCGGCCGCGTCGGGGAGCAGCAGGGTGTATGTGTGCCGTACCCGCTGCTGGCTGGGCGGTTCCACGGTCGCCGAGACGATGTCGACGCCCGCCGAGGAGATCGCCTCGGTGAGGTCGGCGAGCAGATGAGGGCGGCCGAACGATTCAGCGACCAGTGTGACCCGGCACTCGGTGGTGTCCCCCCAGCGCACGCCGATCTCGGCGCGGCCTCTGCTCTTCATGTGCGCCACCGCGGCGCATTCCACCCGGTGCACCGTCACCACTCCCCCGCGTACCGCGAAGCCGGTGATCTCGTCGGGCGGCACGGGCGTACAGCACCGGGCGAGCCGTACGGAGGCCCCCGGCCGGTCCGTGAGGACGTCGGCGCCGCGAGAACGGGCCGCGGAACCGCTCTCGGCGGGTGCCGCGTCCGCCGGGCGGGACGCGGCCGTGCCCGGGGCCGCGTCGGGGCGCCGCGCGGGGACGGCGCCCTCCGCGGTTTCGGCGCGGCCGCCGGTCATGTCCTCCGTGCCGGTGCCGCCGCCGGGATGCGTCGCCAGCCAGCGCTGGATGGCGATACGGGCGGCCGGGGTGTGGGCGTGCTCCAGCCATTCGCGGGAGGGCTCGGAGGCCGGGTCCTGGCCCATGAGGAGCTGGACGGTGTCGCCGTCCTTCAGGACGGTGCTGAGGGTGGCCAGGCGGCCGTTGACGCGGGCGCCGATGCAGGCGTGCGCGTCCTCGCCGTACTGGGCGTACGCGGCGTCCACGCAGCTGGCGCCCTCGGGCAGGCCGAGCGTGCCGCCGTCGGGACGGAAGACGGTGATCTCGCGGTCCTGGGCCAGGTCCTCGCGCAGGGTGGACCAGAAGGTGTCGGGGTCGGGGGCGGCCTGCTGCCAGTCGAGGAGCCGGGAGAGCCAGCCGGGACGGGTGGGGTCGGCGCGCTCGCCGTCGGCGGGGGCGTCGGAGGAGGAGGTGTCGGACGCGGGGGCGTAGGGGTTGCCGAGGGCGACGACGCCGGCCTCGGCGACCTTGTGCATCTGGTGGGTGCGGATGAGGACTTCGACGACCTGGCCGTCGGAGCGGGCGACGGCGGTGTGCAGCGACTGGTAGAGGTTGAACTTCGGTACGGCGATGAAGTCCTTGAACTCCGAGACGACCGGCGTCATACAGGTGTGCAGTTCGCCGAGGACGCCGTAACAGTCGGCGTCCTCGCTCACCAGCACGAGCAGGCGGCCGAAGTCGGTGCCGCGCAGCCGTCCGCGTTTGCGGGCCACGCGGTGCACGGAGACGAAGTGCCGGGGCCGGATGAGGACTTCGGCCTGGATGCCGGCCTCGCGCAGTACCCCGCGCGTCTCGTCGGCGACCTCGGCGAGGGGGTCGTCGGAACGGGCGGCGTTCCGGGCGATGAGATCGCGTGTGTGCTCGTACTCCTCGGGGTGCAGGATGGCGAAGACCAGGTCCTCCATCTCGGTCTTCAGGGCCTGCACGCCGAGGCGTTCGGCGAGCGGGATGAGGACGTCGCGGGTGACCTTGGCGATCCGCGCCTGTTTCTCCGGGCGCATCACGCCGAGCGTGCGCATGTTGTGCAGGCGGTCGGCGAGTTTGATCGACATCACGCGCACGTCGCTGCCGGTGGCGACGAGCATCTTGCGGAAGGTCTCCGGTTCGGCGGCGGCTCCGTAGTCGACCTTCTCCAGTTTCGTGACGCCGTCGACCAGATAACGCACCTCCTCGCCGAACTGTTCCCGCACCTGGTCGAGCGTCACATCGGTGTCCTCGACGGTGTCGTGGAGCAGAGAGGCCGTCAAGGTCGTGGTCTCGGCGCCGAGTTCGGCGAGAATCAGGGTCACGGCGAGCGGGTGGGTGATGTACGGTTCACCGCTCTTGCGCATCTGGCCGCGGTGCGAGGACTCCGCGAGGACGTAGGCGCGGCGCAGCGGATCGAGGTCCGCGTCGGGGTGATGGGCGCGGTGCGCCTCCACGACATGGCCGATGGCGTCGGGCAGTTTGCCGCGCACGGCAGGGCCGAGCAGCGCGGCCCGGCCGAGCCTGCGCAGGTCGATCCGGGCCCGGGACTTCCTGCGGTCCGACCTGGGCACCGCGGGGGCGGTCGCCGCCGCGGACGCCGTGGGCGCTACCGGGCCAGGGGTCGCAGGGTTCGTGGCCTCCGCACTCATGGGCACCTCCGGCTCGTGGACCGGCGGACGGGGCCCCAGGGCGTACGCGGCTCAGGGATGGCGACGTTCCCCCGTCCGTGCCGGTGCTTGATGCTATCGAGCCCACCACGTGCGACCGACCGCCTCTCGCCGAGCGTGAAACGGATCACCCATTCGAGCGACGAAAAGGAGGTTTAGGGTTTGCGCCAACTGCCCTGGATTCGTCCGGGGCTTCGAACGCCCCGGGCACCGGAAACAGCTGCTCCGGGAGCCGTGGGCGTCCCCCTCGTGGTGACGCCGGGTCAGCGGACGGCGTTTTCCAGCCATTCGCCGTCGATCTCGCCCTCGGCGACGATCACGGCGGGTCCGGTCATCTCGATCTCCCCGTCGGGCCGCTCGGTGATGACCAGACGGCCGCCGGGCAGGTCGACGGTGTACGTGGCCGGGGTTCCGGTGACGGCCGGGTCGGCCCCGTCGCGCCGGGCGGCGGCCACGGCGACGGCGCACGCGCCCGTGCCGCAGGAGCGGGTCTCGCCGGAGCCGCGCTCGTGCACGCGCATGGCGACGTGGCCGGGGCCTCGGTCGACGACGAACTCGACGTTGACCCCGTCGGGGTAGGCGGCGGCCGGGCTGAACGGCGGCGGGTCGTACAGGTTGCCGGCCTGCGTGAGGTCGTCGACGAAGGCGACCGCGTGCGGGTTGCCCATGTTCACGTTGCGGGCGGGCCAGCTGTGCTCGCCGACACTCACCGTGACCTCGCCCTCCGGCAGGCGGGCGCGGCCCATGCCGACCGTGATGTCACCGTCCTTCGCGATGTGGACGGTCTTCACGCCCGCGCGCGTGGCGATGGCGAGGTCACCCTCCCCCACATGTCCGGCGTGCTGGAGGTAGCGCGCGAACACACGGACGCCGTTGCCGCACATCTCGGCGACCGAGCCGTCGCCGTTGCGGTAGTCCATGAACCACTCGGCGTCGGCCGCCATCGACGTGGCCTCGGGGTGCGCGGCGGAGCGCACGACGTGCAGCACCCCGTCGCCGCCGATGCCGGCCCGGCGGTCGCACAGGGCGGCGACGGCGGCCGGGCTCAGGTCGAGGGCGTTCTCCGGGTCCGGGACGATCACGAAGTCGTTCTCGGTGCCGTGACCCTTGAGGAAGGGGATCCGCGTGCGCGTGCTCATTCCTCGATCGTAAGGGACGGCAGCGCTCACGCTGCGGGCCGGCTGTTCAGCGGAGCCTTGCCACGCGCCAGACCGCGAGGACCGCGACCACGGCCACGAGGAGTACGTATCCGAGTACGACCCGCCAGTCCGGGCGGCGGCCCGAGCCGCGGGCCGGCAGGCCCGGCCAGGTGTAGCCCACGCGGCGGGCGGCCATCATGCCCCAGCCGGCGGCGCAGGAGCAGATCAGCAGGCCGAGCATGGCGATGACGGCGCCGCTGTCGCCGAAGTCGAAGGCGAGCGGGAAGGCGAACATCAGGGAGCCGACGGCGGACAGTCCCACGATGGGGGCGAGCTGCCAGAGGCGCAGCCGGCGCTGCGGGCGCAGCTCGACCTCGACCTCCGGACCGCCCGGGTACATCTCCTCGGGCTCCGGCCCGTCGTCGGTCACGCCGTCCGGCGTCTCGTCGAAGCCGTCGTCGGTCAGCCGGTCGCCGGTGAGGTGGTCGACGACGAGGTGGTCCGCGGTCAGCCGGTCCTCACCCAGGCAGTCGTCCAGGCGGTCGTCGGCCGGACGGCCGCCGGCCGGGTCCGGTTCGTCACCGGCGGTGGTGACGTGTTCGGCACTTTGTGCGGTGTCGCGAGGGCCGGCCTCCATCGCCACGCGCCCTCCCAACTAGGCTCCACTTGGTCGATCGAAGCTCGATGATGGCACGGCGTCGGAGGCCTCGATGACCGGCGGCGCATCCCGATGCCATGACGTGATCAGGCTGTAACCGGTCGTTCGACCAACGCCAGGGCCTGGTGCGGAAGTTCCCCGCGATCGGCCACGGCCCCACTCAACCAGTGCACCCGGGGATCGCGCCTGAACCACGAATCCTGACGGCGCGCGAAGCGCTTGGTCGCACGGACGGTCTCGGCCCGCGCTTCCTCTTCGGTGCACTCACCGGCGAGCGCCGCGAGCACCTGCTGGTAACCCAGCGCACGCGACGCCGTGCGCCCCTCGCGCAACCCCTCCGCCTCCAGTGCGCGCACCTCGTCCACGAGGCCCGCCTCCCACATCCGGTCGACACGGCGTGCGATGCGGTCGTCCAGTTCCGGTCGTGCCACGTCGACGCCGATCTGGACGGTGTCGTACACGGAGTCGTGACCCGGCAGATTGGCGGTGAAGGGCCGGCCGGTGATCTCGATCACTTCGAGCGCCCGGACGATACGGCGGCCGTTGCTCGGCAGGATCGCGCGGGCGGCCTCCGGGTCGGCGGCGGCCAGCCGGGCGTGCAGCGCGCCGGAGCCGCGCAGCGCCAGCTCCTCCTCCAGGCGGGCCCGGACCTCGGGGTCGGTGCCGGGGAACTCCAGGTTGTCGACGGCCCCGCGAACGTACAGGCCGGAGCCGCCGACCAGGATCGGCCAGCGGCTCTCGGCGAGCAGTGCGTCGATCCGGTCGCGGGCCAGCTTCTGGTACTCGGCGACGGAGGCGGTGACCGTCACGTCCCAGATGTCCAGCAGGTGGTGCGGGATGCCGCCGCGCTCCTCGGGCGTCAGCTTGGCGGTGCCGATGTCCATCCCTCGGTACAGCTGCATGGAGTCCGCGTTGACGACCTCCCCGCCGAGTTGCTGGGCCAGGAAGACGCCGAGATCGGACTTTCCGGCCGCGGTGGGGCCGACGACGGCGATGACGCGGGGGGAGGAGGGTGCACTGCTCACCGCACCAGTCTCGCAAACCTCCTGGGGGCGCCTCGAACGAGTTACGTGACGGGTGGGGTTCCGGGTCGTTGCCCGTGGCGGATACCGCCATCCGGATCACGGGAGGCGGTGACCCGGGCGGCGCAACCGTACGCACCGGGTAACGCGGGAATTCGCCCGCACGAGTACCGTATGGAGTGGATATGGGCGTTTTTGCACGGCTCCTCGGCAGGTCGAAGGCGACTCCGGAGGCGTCGGCCGCCGAGGCGCAGACCGGCGCGGAGCCGGAGGAGGCCGAGGCGGCGGAAGCAGAGTCGGCGGAGGCGGAGGCGGCCGGGACTGCGGAGGCGAAGGGTACGGCCGGGGACGGGAGCGAGGACGTGGCGGCGGAGTCCGACGCCGCCGCGGACGACGCGTCCGAGGGCTCCGGCATCCCCAAGCAGCAGTCCGCCGAAGAGGCCGCCGACAGCGAGACCGGCGAGGGCGCCCGCAGGTAACTGGCCCGCGAGGGAAGGTGGACCATGGGGCTGTTGGACAACATGAAGGCCAAGCTCGGCCCGGCCAGGGACAAGGTGTCGGACCTCGCGCGGCAGCACGGGGACAAGGTGCAGCACGGTCTGGACAAGGCCGCCAAGGCCGTGGACGAGCGGACCAAGCACAAGTACAGCGACAGGATCCAGGCGGGCACGGGCAAGGCCAAGGAGGCGATGGACCGCCTCGCCCACAAGGAGGGTCCCGGCCCGGCCAGGACCACCGGAGATCCGACGCCCCCCACCCGTCCGGAGGGCCCGCCACCGGCATCCTGAGCCTCTTGGACGGCATGCGGATCGGCGGACGGTCGCGGAGCACACCGGCTCCCGGCCGTCCGCCGTTTCCGCCTGCGCGGGCGTGGGCTCGCGCGGGCCGGAGTCCCCGCCGTGCTAGGACCAGGTGGCCACCACGTACCCCACGCCGTACGGCGCGTCCTCGTACAGCAGCGCGCCGCTGAGGTTCGCGCCCTCCGCGGCGCCGGCCAGGACCTGCCAGGGGGCCCGGCCGGAGGCCTTCAGTTCGGCTGCCAGCTCGGCGTCCAGCGCCTGGACGGCCGCCACGTCCGCCGCGCCCAGCGCCCGCGCGACCTCGGCGTCGAAGGGTGCCGCCCGCTCGTCCAGGTAGCCCGGCGCCTTGACCGTGCGGCACGCGCTGGCGTCTCCCAGCACCAGCAGCGCCACCCGCCGGGCCTTGGCCCCGATCTCCCTGCCGGCTTCGGCACACCGCTCGGGCGCGAGCGGTTCGCCCACCCCGAGTCCCTCGATCGGGGCATCCGCCCAGCCGGTCCGCTCCAGCAGCCAGGCGCCGACGGCCAGCGACGGCGGCAGCTCGCGCTCGGAGACGGTGTCCCCGGCGGGACCCAGGCGCACCTCCACGCCGACCCCGAACCCGCGGAAGGACCCCGGCGCGCCCTGCGGAAACCATCCGCGCCCGCTCTGCTCGGCGGGCCCGACGACCACCAGGAGGTCCGGGCGGGCCGCGGCGAGCACCCCGAGCGCGTCGGCACAGGCCGAGCGCGCCGCGTCCATCTCGGGAGCGGCGCCCGCGGCCAGCTCGGGCACGAGCAGCGGAGGACAGGGACAGACTGCGGCGGCGACAAGCATGATCGGCAGGGTACGCCGCCAGGCGGTCGGTAGGTGCCGAGGCGGCCGAAGCGCGCCCCGGCCTCCGCGAACGTGCCGTCGGGCCGGGCCCGGTCAGTCGCAGCCGCAGCCGCTTGCCGTGGCGACCGGCAGCGGCTCCGGCACCCCGATCTTCGGCAGG